>CAMPNZ010000102.1 GCA_946892075.1 uncultured Coriobacteriales bacterium | reverse complement strand
TTGTAACTTCTTTGGTACTATCCTTAGAATCCTTGCCCTTTAGATTCTTGAGTTTCTTGTTTTTAAGTTCATCAAGCTGAGTTTTAACATTACCCGTCGTTATTTCTGTGTTCGATGTTTTGAACGGATCAAATGTAACGATGGTTGGGCGATCAGTATGCTCCACAATGAACGTGTTTTCGGCAGCTGGTGCTGGTGCGGGAGGCTCTGGAGCTGGAGTCTTTGGCTTTTCTTTCAAGAACTGCCATGCAGAGATGGTGGTGGTTGAACCGTCTGCCCAAGTAATAATAGCGTTCTTGAATTCTTTATCAAAGCTTACAGGAGTTTTACCGTCTTTCTTAGCTGCAGTATAGACATCCAAGTCAGCGTTTGCTTTATCAAAAGCATCGGTTACTTGCTTTTGCTCTTCTGTAGTCAAGCTAGCCAGATTTGCAACCTCAGTGTAATCTGGCACAACATACGGAGCCCAGTCGGCAATCGTTGCCCCTTGGCACACCAGTTCAGAGGCGTTAATGGTAGCTTGAGAGCCATCTTTGTACGTGATAACAAGCTTCGTGCCACCATCCGCCGTAGCATCATCAACAAACTTGATGCCGTCAGAATCAGCTTTCACATGATCGTTAAAGTCTTTGTTTTTTGTGTTGGCATCCTTAAATGCCTTAAGAACCGCTGTTTTGTCTTTATCAGTAAGCTTGGCCGGATTCACAACAGGCGTACGAGCAGGCATAATAGGCTTGTACTTGTCTTTGTCTTCTTCATTCTTAAAGACAAGCAAATCGGCAGAAATCGTGCGAGTCGTCTTATCTTTAAAGGTTATCGTCGCTACACCCTTATCAGACACTTCCACTTTGTCCACTAAGTCCGAATAATATTTCGTATGTTTATTAGCGTCTTTAATTTTGTCTTTAATGGTATTTTGCTCGTCGGTGCTTACGTTTTTAAGATCTTTCACAGGCGTAAGCTCAGGATACTTCAGGTTAATATGGTCGGCGATGCGCGGCGTATTGTGCTTTTGACCAACGGCATAATGCCAGTTACCAGCAAAACGATAAACACCCGACGCAAAACGGAGCGGATTCTCGTGGCGTTCTTTCCATGCTGTGTCAGTCATTTCGCCAACATAGGTCATATCGTAATAGCGCGTGCCAGCCGATTCCCGGTCTACGAAAATACCCTGCAAGCCGTCAGTTTCATCCTTATAGCTTTTCCACTGATCAGCCGTGTTACCTGCGTTATCGTATCCCTTTCTGCCCTCCAGCAGCGGCTTCCAGCCTTTGCTGGCAAGTACCTTTTCGCCTTCAAAGTAGAAATTGGAAATGCCTTTCCAGTCTTTTGGCGTTTGGTAGGTTTTATGAGAAACGACGCCATAACCGTTACCATCAGTAAAGGTAAACTGCGAGGAACCTGCTGGCTTAAACGGCTGGTTACCGCGCTGATTGGTAAGCTTTTCAACGCGCGTATAGGTAATGTTTTGCACATTGATTAAGCCTTTAGGAACGCCATACCACCACATGGGGCAGAATCGCCAGTCGTCAGCCGTACCACCTTCCTTGTTGCAGTTCGACAGATAATGCACACGCACAAATTTGCCAAGCGGATCTTTGCCCTCATCTGTGCCAGCTTTTGCGTGGTCGAGCGTATCGTAGTACGTAACTCCTATATGAAAACGTGCTTCCGAATATGAAGCGTCAGTTTTATAGCCGTAGTAAATGTTGTTTCCCGTGCCATCAACATACCCATCGGCATAAGCGGGTGATGCACTATACCCCCCTCCGAGACCAAAAAGCATTGTTCCAGCTAATACGGCTGAACAGGCGCACGCAGGCACCATAAAACGCGACAGCGCGCGCGAAGGCACAACCGCTTCTGCTTTCATACTGCGCTTTGTTGGCTTGTTGGACATGACTACTCCTATCAATTTACGCGAAACACCACGCTTATATAACTGGTTCGTACGGCACTTGCACGACGCTTGCACGGCACTTGTATAGCACTTGTTACGGCACAAGCACGACGCCCGCACAGCGCGCGTTGCAACGCCCGTACGACATTCATGTATCGTTCGTTTTTTGAATACACTATATTGTACATTCTTTTACTGTTTGATGAAGTAAATAATGATGGAATTTTTTTGGACATAGTTTGCAAAAACCTTGGCGTAAAATGCTTTTTCGTAACACGATGCGCGGCAAATACGCACCGAATGCGTACCGACATATGCCAACCAATGCTGGCGGGCGCGGCCGTGTGTGGGCTTGCCGCCAAGTTTTTGGAAAAATTCGAAACTTCATGGTAATTGCGTATTATACCCGCACCTAAGCTTATGAAAATGCAGAAAAAAATGCGTGCCCCGATAAGGGAGCACGCATTGTGTTTCTTATAGCCCATAGCTGTTGGGCACAGTTGAGATGCCACGTTGCAACGCGTGGGGCGCTTTCGTGCGAAGCACACTCATTGCGCCAGCAGAGGCGTTGCGCCTTCGCGCGCCTTCCCAACAGCGGTATTAGCGCCTGCTGTGGCGAGCATTCTTCACCTTGCGGCGGAGTGCTCCTGCACCAAGCAAGCCAGCAGCAGCGCAGGTCATAAGGGCAAACGCACCTACAGGAGCGGAGTCAGCTGTTTTTGCAAGCCTTGCATGCTTGCCTTGAGCATCTGTCGCTCCAGACGTTTCAGGAGATTGCGCGTCTGTCATAGCACCTGGATTACGAGGTGCAGTTGCATCTGCTGTAGTCTGAACAGCATTTTTTATAGCATCAGCATCGACAGCGCCAGCACCAGCCCCAGTGCCAACACCTGCACCAGACGCAGCGCCAGCACC
>CAMPNZ010000101.1 GCA_946892075.1 uncultured Coriobacteriales bacterium | reverse complement strand
GCCGCAACAAACGGTTGAACAGCTGAAACGTCTGAAAACCAAGACGGTTTATATTTGCGGTGGCACGCACGTTATCACAAAGCAGGTTGAATCGCAGCTGCGTCAACTGGGCATTCGCGTTGTTCGCTATGCCGGTAACGAAGCCAGCGACACGGCAACGAAAATTGCCCTTCACACGAAAACAAAATCGGACACCTGCTTTATCACTACAAGCTGGGGATACGGCGATTCTATGTCGGTTTCTTCATACGCATACGCTAAACACGCGCCTATCTTCCTTACCAATATGAATGGCGGCATCGACAGCTCTGCGCTTGACGCCATTCGCTCTAAAGGCTTCAAACGCGTGGTGCTTGTTGGCGGAACGTCTGTAATTTCCTCTGACGTTGAGGCGCTTATACGCTCGCTGGGCGTGCAAGTTGAACGCATTGCCGGCGCAACACAGTACGATACGTCGCTTGCGTTTGCGAAATGGGCCACTAAAGACAGCAAGCAGCCGTTAACGATTGGCGTTGCTACGGGATACGGCTTTACCGATGCGCTGTGCGGCTCTGTGCTTACCGGAAAGCAGGGCGGCGTTATGATTCTTGCTGATGACAGCATGAAATCGTCGCAAACAAGTGCCCTTGAACAGTTTGTTGGTTCGCAAGCAAAGAACGTTCAAGACTTGCAGGTATATGGCGGTGCAAGCGTTGTAGGAGCTGGCGTTATGAATACGCTCACCAGCGGATTTAAGGGAGGCGTCACTGCTTCGGAAAGTGCGTCTGCTGGCGAACAAAGCCAAGCGGCAGCTTCTTCAAGCGAAAATGCGCAATCTGGCTCTGCGGCTTCTGCTGCAACACCTGCCAGCACGAAGGCTGAAGTGCGCAAAGAACAGTAATGGTACGGTGTTCGGTGCCACGTTGTGCGCGCGTTTGCGCCTGCGTGGCATCGCACCTGCGTAGTATCGCACCTGCGTGGCATCCGGCCAAAACGCTGGTGCTGTGCGTTGTTCGCGCACATTATTGCCTACATCATTAACGCTACAAGCGCTGCATGTCGAAAGGCGTGCGGCGCTTTTTTATGAGCGTACGTAGATAACGTGTATGCGGATGACGAATGTTTGTTTGGCCAGTTATTATGCCGTATCAATAACCTGAAAGTTACGAACAATAAGAATCTTTCACGCATGAAGCAAGCGCTTTTGAATACGTGGCGTGTAGTGACGATGTGCCGCGTTGTGTTATCTAGCGCGTTGCGCCCTGTGTTCTGCCGTGTGCTGCTTTTTCGCACATGGCGGTGACGAAGCACCGTTTTCACACGCGGAGGGGGGTAATGTGGTGCCCTCGGCAGGATTCGAACCTGTGACTTTCTGCTCCGGAGGCAGACGCTCTATCCCCTGAGCTACGAGGGCATGGTCTAGGGATAGTTCGATTATACGACATCGCTCTCACGAAACTTTCCATGGTAGGTAGTAATTTCATTGTGCAAGAAATATTCATACTTGGAGGCAGTGTTGTGCCTAAGAGCGCTTAAGTGTCTACACGCCATAAGCTTCGCGCGTTTCTTGTGCTTTTCCTTACATTCTTGCCAGCCCACGTTCCCGCTCGTTTCCCACGCGCCACGGCCGTGCCAGCGCCAACTCCCGCACCCGCACCCGCACCCGCATCCGCACCCGCGCCCACATCCGTTCCCGCTCCGTCACGTTCCCGCTCGTCTCCCACGCTACGCACGCTGAAGATGTGGTACATTACGTGTACAAGCAATCCGCGAAAGGCAGTTCATGAGCGAAATTATCCAGTTACATGCAATGAGTTACGGCCCCGAAGCCATCGGACGTATGAGCAGCGGCAAAACGGTATTTGTTGAAGGCGGCGTGCCGGGTGATGTGGTGGAATGTTCTATTACCTGCGAAAAGTCGTCGTTTGCACGCGCACGCATCGAGCGCATTGTGCAACCCTCCGCGCATCGCGTTGCCACTACCAGCCCCTATGACGAACTGTGCGGATCGGCTTCCTGGCAGCATATTGCCTACCAGCAGCAATGTTCGCTGAAACGCAGCAATATCATCGCTCAACTGGAACGCATCGGCAAAATCCGTCCCGATAGTGCCGCGCGGCTGGTGCGCGAAACGCTTCCTTCAAAGCGCGTGTGGGAATATCGCAACAAAATAGAGCTAGCTGTGCACTTTGACCGCACGCATGGTATTTCTGTGGGGTATAGCAACCCTCAAACAGGTGAAGTGGTAGAGAATCCAAGGTCGCTGCTGGTGGAGCCGCCGTTGCAAAAAGCTGCTGGTGCACTGCAAGGTGTACTGCGCTTTGCGCTTGGCAAAACCGATTACGGTATGCATCGTATATCAATGCGCTATAGCAGGCGCACGCGTAGCTTTGAAGTGGCGCTTTGGTGCAAGCCTGGCTCGTTTCCGCGTAATTTTGTTGCAAAAGCGCTGAATGATTCTCTGCATTGTTCAAGCATTGTTCGAGTGTTATCGAACCCACAAACGCCGCGCGTCATTAAAGGTATTGAGGTTCTTGCGGGAAAAGGGTATTGGCACGAGCAGCTTATCTGCGCCGATGTAACCTTCGATTTTTACACGCAGGCTCCGGCGTTTTTCCAGGTGAACACGCATCAGGCCGGCTGTTTAGTTCAGCAGGTTTTGGATGCATTGGGCGATATTGATGGAGCGCGCGTGGCCGATTTATATGCTGGTGGGGGAACGTTTAGTATTCCGCTGGCGGCTGCAGGTGCGCAGGTGTTTGCGGTGGAAAGCGTGGGCGCATCGGTGCGGGATTTGCGTCGAAATGCGCTTGAGAACTGCGTTGATGTGGATGTGTGCGGTTGTGATGCTGAAC
>CAMPNZ010000100.1 GCA_946892075.1 uncultured Coriobacteriales bacterium | reverse complement strand
GGTCGGTTCTTGACGCGTAACGCATCGGGTTCTTGATGCGTTACGCGTCAAGAACCCGATGCGTTACGCGTCAAGAACCGACGCTTGTTTTCCTACTTGTAAACCGGCATGGCTGCGGCGCGTAAGGAAATAAAACACGGGCGTGTCAAGCGCAGCAAGCACGAATTTCAGCAGATACTGGCCCACAATCATGCCACCCAACTGCGGCAACGTTTCCAGCTGAAAAATCCATCCCATGCCAAAGCCGAAACTGATTACAATAAAGACGGCAGTGTCGATAATTTGCGACGTCATGGTTGAGGCGTTGTTCCATATCCAGCGCTTGGCAACTCCTTCGCCGGTGCTTGATACAAAATGATTGCGCAGCTTGTGGAAAATAAGCACGTCCCACGATTGCGAAAGCAGGTAGGCGGTCATGCTGCCCAGCACAAACACGGCATTTTGGCCCAAAAGCATGTCGTATGCCTGCTGCATGGCGGGGTTGACGGCCGGAAGCGTTTGCGTGAACAGCACCAACACAAGTGCGAACACCTGGCACACGAAACCGCACAGCACCACTGTTTGAGCTTCGCGTTTGCCCCAAATTTCGCCAACAACGTCGGTCATAAGGAACGTGAGCGCGTAACAAAATACGGCTCCTGGAAGAATAATGTCGTGGCCGAACAGGGGAATTCCAGTTGTGAAGGTTTTTGCAGCCACCATGTTGGCAACAACCAACGAAACAACAAAAATCATGGCGCACAGCATTAAATTACGATTCGTTTTTTTCATGTTACATCCTTAGTTTTTTTCGGTTGGATTTTGCGAACAACCTTGTTGATACAAGCGCATTTCTGGTGCGAACAGGGCGAATGACGCACAGCAACGGCGCGGGTGCGGGCACGCGCGGGTGCGAGTGCGGGAACGGCGCGGGTGCGAGTGCGGGCACGGCGCGGGTGCGAGTGCGGGCACGGCACGGGGCCATAGCCGGCAACGGCGCGGGTGCGGCAACGGCGCGGGTGCGTTCGAAGCGACGGCGGGCGTCACCAGCAAGCTACCGGCGTCAGCACGCGGCAACGGCGCGGGTCATAGCCTGCACGCAGTGTGGAATGCGCGGGGCGCAAAGCGCCAGCGTTCGGGCTTGCTACTTCTTCTTCCCGAACAAGCGAGCGAAAACCCCCTTTCGTTGCGCAGGTGCTTGCTGGGGCTGTTCTGCTTGCTTGCGCGCTGCTTCCAGATTTTGAGCATGCATGCGCTTTTGTTCTGCACGAATAGCCTTCGACTTATTGTTCAGCACCGCCGCCTGATACGCTCGGCGCAGCTTGCGCGTTTTTCCAACGTCCAGGTAAATGGCATAAATGATAAACGCATAAGCAATAACAAGTATCACCGTTGAAAGTTCAACGGGAACACCTGGCACCTTGGTAAGCAAAAATGACACCGTTACCAGCACAATTGCCGTAATAAGCACAATCCACCACAGGCGGCGGACGCGCTTATATTCGGGTGTTGGCACGTTAAATTGTGCGTCGCGCTGTTGGGGAAGCTGGCGAGCGCGAATTTTCCGGGCGCGGGCGGCTTCCTCGGCGCGTTTTTCTTTCTTCGTTTTTGGCGGTGCAGCGCACACCGTAGCAGCAGCTTTCGTGCTTGGTTTTGCTGCAGCGGCACTTTTGCGCGTTTTGCCAAGTTTTTCGTCGCTTTGATAGCGGCTATTCATTGGGTTTCTTTGAGTCATACGTTCTGGCTCCTTACCACCTATAATTCCTTGTTGTTACCGTTTCGCGTGTGCTTAATAGCATGTGCTTAATCGCATGTGCTTAATAGCGCGTGCTTTTGCGGGTGCTTAATAGCGGGTGCTTTTGCGTGTGCTTAATCGCGTGTGCTTAAAAGTTGAACGCTTCACCGGTAATAGCTTCATACGCGTGCACGTATTTTTCGCTTGTTTTCTGGATAATATCCGCAGGTAAAGCGGGCGGATTACCCTGTTTGTTCCAGTTTGCGCTTAACCAGTCACGCACAAATTGCTTGTCGTAGCTTGGCTGCTCTACGCCTGGACGATAGCTTTCCGCAGGCCAGAAGCGCGATGAGTCGGGCGTCAGCACTTCGTCTGCCAGAATAACCTTGCCGTTCACGCGTCCAAACTCAAACTTTGTGTCGGCAATGATAATGCCGCGCTCTGCAGCGTGGTCGCGCGCCGTGGTGTAAATGCGAACGGCCAGTTCACGCAAGGTGTTTGCGTCTTTTTCGCCAAGGATTTCGCACAGGCGCGCAAAGCTGATGTTTTCGTCGTGTTCGCCCAGTTCAGCCTTCGTGGAAGGAGTAAAAATAGGCTCGGGCAACTGCGACGACTCTTGCAGTCCCGCCGGAAGCGCAATGCCACACACCGTTTGCGTTGCGCGATACTCTTTCAGGCCACTTCCCGCTAAATAACCACGAACAATGCATTCAGCTGGGAACATGTTCGCCTTTTTCACCAGCATAAAACGTCCGCGCAGGTAATCGGTGTACGGCTTGAACTTTGCGGGCAAGTCGGCAACGTCGCTTGAGATAAGGTGGTTTTCTACAACGCCTTCAAGCAACTTAAACCAAAAACACGAAAGCTGCGTAAGGACGATGCCTTTATTGGGGATGGTATCAGGCAAAATGTAGTCGAACGCGGAAATGCGATCGGTTGCAACAAGCAACAACGAATCACCAAGGTCGTAAATGTCGCGAACTTTGCCCTGTGCATCTGGCTTAATGTCGATTTCTAGCACGAAAACCGCTTCCTTTCTGTAAAGCGCATAACTGGAGAGTGCGTGAACGTTTGTATTATCGCGCAGGAACGCGCGCATGAAGCTGCTTTTATGGTAGGTTCACAGAAAAAACGGGAGCGAAACACGGGCGGGCGCGAGTGGCGCGGGTGGCGTGTGCGGGAACGGGTGCGGGAACGGGTGCGGGTT
>CAMPNZ010000099.1 GCA_946892075.1 uncultured Coriobacteriales bacterium | reverse complement strand
AGCAGCGCTCTGATTAGGCACAATGCCCTTCGATTTTGCTTGCGCACGCGCTGGCGTATCGGCATCATTTTGAGGCGTAACCGAGGAATCGCCCAGCGCGTCAAGTGCTGCTTCTTCAGCGTTCGCAACCGTATTGCCGCGCGCGCCCGCCATGTAGTTCTTCACCACATCGGGAACGCGTCCACCGCCTGAGCGGGGCAAACCGCTAAAGTTCAGGCTGAATGTTGCTGGCCACGTGTGCATGCGTTCGCCCTTGAACACGGCACCCGCGATGGTCATTGCCAAATCGCCGATGCGCACGGTTGCCGAGCAATGCTTCACAATTGCGGCGCGGTTTGCAGAAAGAACTCCCAGGTAAACCGTTATAGAACGCAGGCCGCCATCCGCGTAATTGGAATCCGTGATGTTCAAGCCGCTAATGCTTTGGATGTTCATGATGCGGCTTTGGATAGCAATAGGAATGGTAACCCAGCCCTCACCTGCGTCGTTAACCACCAGTCGCGCGTTGTTAGCAACCGGGTTCATCGGCGGGAAGCCGGGGTTCGTGATGTGCGGGTTCAAGGGCAGGCCTGTGTCGTGCTTGTCGAACCAAATGTTTGCAGAAACCGTGTAGGTACCTGCGGCAATGTGGTTCGCCACCGCTTCAGCGCCCGCGCCAGCAGCGCCACCCTGTGCGTTCTGATCGGCATCGCCGAGAACGGCAGGTACGGGGCCTGCATCGATGACCTGCGGGTTTTGCGTCGCTTTCTGAGCGTCTTGCTTCACGTTCTCAAGCAGCGCGTAGGCAAACTTCGACAAATCAGATACCGCAATCGAGAAACGGCCGTCTTTCACGGTGCAAATTTCGCTTGTGACGGTGTTGTTGTCGTGGAAGTGCCACACTTTCACCAGCTTGCCGTTGTACTGCGCAGGCGTGGGGAAGCTCAGCACCAGGTTGCCGAAGTTGTCGTGAACAGGCGCGCTGTTGACGTTAAGCGACACTTCGAACACGCCGGCCACCGCTTGCGGCGTGGCGAGCTCTTTGCTGAGCACCTGTGCGATTACGGGCGCAACGCTTGCAATATCAGCGGCGGGCGCTGCACCAGCGGCACCAGCGGCACCTGCGGCACCAGCAGCGGCATCGCCAAGAACCAACTGCTTTGTTGTAATGTTGCATGTTGAACCATCGGGAACATTCGGTCCTTCAAGAATGCCCTCAACAGCCACTTTACCAGCTGCTAAGTTGTCTTGCGCGTCCACTGCTCCAGCAGCTTCGTCACTTTGCTTAACAGAGGCGCCGTTCACTTCAACCGTTACGCCTTTTTTAGCTGCAATACCCAAGGTGCCTGGCGTAAAGTTCGTAAGATCAGGCTGTTCAGGCGTTTGCGCTTGCTGCTTCGCTAACGGATTCTCGGGCTTTTTCTGTTGCTGCTGATTGCCCGAGAGAATTTGGTTCAGCTTGTCACGCAGCGCAGGAGGAATCGATCCGCCACCCGACGAGGGCAAACCGCTCATGCGCATGTTAAAGGTTGCGGGCCAGTTGTGATCGCGCGTTCCACCAACAAGGCTCGCAACCATCTGGAACGCTAAATCTCCCAAATGTTCTTGCACCATACCCGGTATCGTTACACTCGTTTGGCCTGGGTTTAACTTTCCTAAGTTCACTGTAATGGATGTAATGTCATCGCCTGCAGAACTACTATCGCTTCGTGTTTGAGTATTGGTAATATTCAATCCCGAAATGCTCTTAATATGCATAATTTTCGACTGAATAGAAATAGGTACCGTTACGCTTGCCTCGCCGTTATCGTTAACGGTAAGGCGTGCATTCTTTGCAACAGGATCTTTCGGCGGGAAGCCGGGGTTTGTGATGTGCGGATTCAACGGCAGGCCCGTATTGCGCTTGTCGAACCAGATATTTGCAGAAACCGTGTAGGTGCCTGGCTTAATAGAACCATCACCCGCTGGCTGCTCATCGTCTGAGGGAGTGCTCGGGTTTTCAGGCTGAGTGCCCTGATTATGGTCGCCACCCTGTCCACCAGGAACACTTGGCAAAGGAACGCCATGTCCTGACGTGTCACTATTCATAATTTGCCAGGTAAATTTATAGGGTGTTGTAGTACCGTCTTCCCACACAAAACCACGTTTTGGCGTAACAACAGCCTCATACACTCCTGGCTCAGTGGCGCTGGCGCCTTCAACATCGAATTCATCAGTGCTTGAAAGTATAGTTTGGTTTTGCCCACTGTAAAGTAGGTTGGCTTGTGGTTTCGGCTGTTTTATTTTTTTGCCGGTGTCAACAACTACCAACGATGCAAATAAAGTTTTACCGTCTTTAGAGTGTAAGGGCTCTAGTCCCTCAAAATCGCTCGGAGCTGAATCATACACAGCACCATAAAGCACCAACATGTCAAATGCCGCTTTACCCCACTTCGTAGCATCTTCATCAGAAATAATCCCATTGAGGAGCGCATCAATGCTGGCTTGATTTTCATTTAATGAAACGCTTACATTATTGCCATAGCACAACGAATTCAATTTGCATTTCCCATACTGCTTGCCCGATGTATCAGACAGTACAGCAAATACTTGCGCTGCTCCTGTTGAAGTAGGTAGTGTATACGTTAGGTCGAGGAACATCTTGGCACCGCTGCCAGATAAATCTCCACGAAAAACAAGTGTTGGCACAGCCGCTGGAGGCTTTCCATACGAAGCAACGCCATACGATGTAGCACGTAACGCATCGTTAACGCCAAAATCATTCACATTATTAAGCGGGGTAGCTTTAACCAAAATCTTTGCAAAATCCCTTACTACATCGAAAGCCGAATTAACGATTGCTTTAAACCCCAAATAGTCAAAATCATTTACATCAGCAGGTCTAACTGGGTCACCATAACTTAAAACGGTACGCACGTGCGTATCATTATCAAGTGGCGAACTCAGCGTATATAACTGCTTTGATGCTTCTTGTTTAGGTACAATGTA
>CAMPNZ010000098.1 GCA_946892075.1 uncultured Coriobacteriales bacterium | reverse complement strand
CAACTGAGCAATTACAAACGCTTGTTCCCGAGCGCTTGGCGGCGCATGCGGTGCCAAGCGCTCGGGAACAAGCGTTTGTAATTGCTCAGTTGCTTTATGCAGGTCAAATGCGGGAATTTCTTCAACACCAAGCTCGAAAGCAAGTGTTTGAGGGGTTTGCTCCTTCTGCACCGTTTCTGACGCCTGCACCGTTTCTGACGCCTGCGCGCCTTGCGGCGCTTGCTGGGTACATTCGTGGGTATTACTCATGGCACTCCCCTTTCGTAGTGGCAGTTACCTGGGCAGACGCCGCGCACTCGTTCTTTTCGTACAGCGGCGCAACATGCTTCATATAACTTTCGCAGCACGCTTTCGCAATACTACGAACACGTAAAATGTAATTGGTGCGCTCTGTTGCCGAAATAACGCCGCGCGCATCAAGCAAATTGAAGGCATGCGAGCACTTCAGCACGCAATCGTAAGCGGGAAGCGGCAAATTGTGCGCAAGAATGTCCTTGCACTCTTTCTCGCGCGCTTCAAACTCGCGAAACAAAAAATCGGTGTCGGCCACTTCAAAGTTATAACGCGAGTATTGGCGCTCGTTTTCAAGATACACATCGCCATACGTAAACGTAACGCCGTCATCGCCTCGCGCCCACACAATGTCGAACATGCTGTCGACCGACTGAATGTACATGCACAAACGCTCAAGGCCATAGGCAATTTCCACGGGAACGGGAGAGCACTCAAAGCCTCCCACCTGCTGAAAGTACGTAAATTGCGTAACTTCCATGCCGTCAATCCACACTTCCCAGCCTAAGCCCCACGCGCCAAGCGTTGGACTTTCCCAGTCGTCTTCAACAAAACGAACATCGTGTTTATCAGGATCAATGCCAATAGCGCGCAGCGATCCTAGGTACAAATCTTGAATATTGTCGGGAGAAGGCTTAATAAGCACTTGGAACTGGAAATAATGCTGCGTGCGGTTAGGGTTTTCACCGTAGCGACCATCGGCCGGGCGGCGACATCCCTGCACGTACGCAGTGCGCCACATGCCCTTGCCAAGCGAGCGCAAGGTAGTAGCAGGCGCGTTGGTACCAGCGCCAACTTCGTTATCGTAAGGCTGCAAAATAACGCATCCCTGCGCTGCCCAGTACCTTTGCAGGTTCATGATCAGCTCTTGAAAGGTGGGAACAAGCGTGCCGTGTGCAGCTGCGGGCGCGGTGCTGGGTGCGGAAGCTGCCTGCTGCGACGTTTCTCCAGGCTGCTGCGACATCTGTTCTGCCTGCTTATGCGCACCTGGGCCTTTGTCTAAAGGTACGTGTGCGCCTATGGGTTGAGCGTCCATGCCATCTCCTTACTTCAATAACAACTTCAAAATAACAACTTAAAATTGCGTACCTCAAATAGCGTACTTCACTAACAAAATCAAAAAGTCACTTCTGTAACAGCTACAAAATAACAACTTCAATAACAACAACCATATCCCTGCTGCAATAAAGTTTCCAATATCCCCACTACAGTAACTTCATATGATTAAACGGCCAATGTACGCAAAGCGCTTTTCCGGTAATCGATTGCACCGGAACAGCACCAAAAAAGCGTGAATCTTGAGAACCGGTGCGATTATCACCCATCACCCAGATGCACCCCTCGGGCACCACAAACGGAAACGAAATATGCGATCCCATCAGGGGATAGTTCGGCTTATTCAGCGTATAGGGCTCACTGAGCGTTTTGCCGTCAACAACAACGTGCCCGCCCTGCAAATCGACAGTTTGACCTGCAGTTGCAATGATGCGCTTAATAAGTATGCGGTTGTGTTCGGGGCTATTGTTCGGGTTCACTTCACGAAACGTAACAATATCGCCTTGCTTCGGCGCGGCAAAACGGTAGGAAACTTTTTCTGAGATAACTAAATCGCCAGGCATAATGGTTTGCTCCATAGAACCTGTCGGTATTTTATACGGCTCAAAAATAAACGCGTGTGAAAACACCGCCAGCGCAACCGCAATAAGAAGCATAATCACAAATTGTAAAATGCTCCACGCAATTGAGCTTGTTGGTTGAGAAGCATGTTTTGCAGATGACGAGCTCATCTCTTCCCTTCTTACGCTAAATAAACGCCTAAAAACGGCGCTGCTGCAACTTATAAAGGTAGTTTTTATACGCTGCATCAAGGTTTTCAAGACTTATATCATCAAGCAAATCGGGTCGTTTTTCAAGAGTACGCTGGAGAGACTTACGAATTTTCCAATCTTTAATTTTAGCGTGATCGCCGCTTAACAGCACCTCGGGAACGGAGCGACCCTCATACACCGCAGGTCGCGTGTACTGAGGCGCTTCAAGCAACCCGCTTACGAAGCTTTCATCGTAGGCGCCATCATCAGCACCCAGCACGCCGTCAATTTTGCGAACGATTGCATCAATAACAACCATCGAAGCAAGCTCGCCACTCGTAAGTACATAATCGCCGATAGAAAGCTGATAATCGGCCAGCTCAAAGGCACGTTCATCGATACCTTCATAGTGACCGCACACAAACAACAAACGCTTGCACTGACACATCTCACGCGCAAGCGCATCGCTAAACGGCACGCCTGTTGGTGTAAGAAACACAATTTTTGCATCGTTTGCATTCGTGTGAACAGGCTTTTCACCCTCCCACGCATAATAGGGATTGCGCGGTGTGCAAATGCCGTGACAAATATCGTGGACGGCATCAAAAATGGGCTGGCAGGTCATAACAAGCCCCGGACCGCCACCGTAGGGTGTATCATCGGTGCTGCGATGCTTGTCGTTTGTCCAATTGCGCAGGTTATACGAGTGAAAACTCAGCAGATGTTTGTCTTGCGCGCGCTTCATCATTGACGCGTTCATGTACGACGTAAACATATCGGGAAAAGTTGAAAGCGTTTCAATAATCATAACCTTACCGCAATCCTTTCCTTTTCCGTGAACGTGATCGTTTCTGCTTGCGTGATACGTTTCTGCTTGCGTGATACGTTTCTGCTTGCGTGA
>CAMPNZ010000097.1 GCA_946892075.1 uncultured Coriobacteriales bacterium | reverse complement strand
ACGCGCCCTTCGCACACCACAGGAACGTGCGGAAATTCGGCAACTGCCTGCTTTAACAGCGGCAAATCGGGGCCATCACCAGCGCTGCACTCAATGGCAGCGCAGCCGTGCGAAAGCGTTGTAGACACCATGTCGCATCCTGCATGAACGGCGCGACGAATATCGTCAATCGTTGCACAATCGGCCATAAGCAACACATCGCTTTGCGCACGAATGGCATCGATAGTTTCTTCAAACGAACGGCCGTCAAGACGCTTACCATCCGTTGCATCAAGTGCAACAATGTCGGCACCACTTGCTGCACACGCAAGCGCATGACGCACGCTTGGCGTTATATACACGCCCTTGTGGCCTTCTTTCCAAAGTCCAATAACGGGAATCTCAACACGACCTTTAATAGCAGCAATATCCGCAAGCCCTTGTGCTCGAATAGCGCTTGCTCCTCCCAGCTCACACGCGCGCGCCATCTGCGCCATCGTTTCTGGATGACGGAGCGGTTCACCAACATACGCCTGACAACTTACAATAAGCTTGCCCTTTAGATTTTCTATCAGTGAATGCATATGAAGCCTTTCTTATACGTGCTGGTCAAGCGAACACAACAGCCTATCGCGCGCATACTCTGCCGCACCCAAAAGAGGCGCGTGGTTTTCAAGCGATCCAAACAACAGTTTTGTGGAACGCAAAGGCGGCATTACTTGTTCGATAAACCCCTGTTCAAGAGCTTGTTTCCACAAATCTCCTGCGCGCACAACCGAGCCTGAAATTACAACAGCTTCAGGATCAAACAAGTTGCACCACGAACCAATCGCCTGGCCAAGCGCATTGCCGCAAAAACGCAACACGTCTTGCGCGTGAGGTTCACCGTGCGCAGCCCGCTTTGAAATTTCTGCGCCCATGCACGTTTCGTCGAGGGGGTCGCCAATTTGTTTTCCCTGATAGCGAGCACAAATTGCCGTGCCCGACGTAACGGATTCGGCGTGCCCTACTCCCCCGCACGAACACACGGTTTGTGCTGCTAGATGATGCAGAGAATGGCCCAGGTGACCTGCCGCTCCGTGCGCACCTGTGACGATGTGCCCATCCACAATATACGCGCCACCAAGACCTGTGCCAATAGCAACCATAAGCGCGCTTGAAAAACCTTGCGCGCAACCAAATCGCACTTCGCCTAACGCGTGCGCATGAACATCGCCCAGTGAAACACACGGAATGCCATGCGCATGTTGCATGCGCTGCGCAAGCTGAATACCCGTCCAACCAGGCATAAGATTGTTCGCATACGCAATGCTCCCGTCGCTTGGATTAACCACTCCAGCGGCAGAAACGCCTATCGCGTGTGGATGCAGTTTCGTTTGCGCCATAAGCTCGCTTACTAAGCCGCACGCGCGCGTAAACACGTGTTCGCCACCGTGATGCGCTTGTGTTGGAATAGACAGATAGTTCACCACGCGTGGCGTTACGTGTGGTTTTACGCGTGGAACCGCAGGTGAAACTCCCTGTTCAGAAGCCTGATCATAGCCCTGTTCAGTGTCGTAACACACAAGCGCACCGGCAATTTTCGTGCCACCAATGTCAAGCGCCGCAACAATCCACGTGCTGTTCGGGCTGTCTGCGCTGCCCGCGTTGCAAGCTGCAGGCGCATGGCAGGCATGACTCGTGCCGCTCTCGTTGCGCTTGCAGCTCTGGTTGCTTGTATCCACCTGCGTCATGCTGTACCTTCCACGCGCAATACTTAATCTACCTGCTATTTTGTTTTAATCGGCGCATCTGCGTCCATAAGACCGTTTTCTTTAAGAATTGCTACAATCGTCTCGACGTCTTTGCCTTCAAGCGCCTGAACAGGCTCGCGCATCTGGTTCGTGTTGAACACGCCCATTTGCCACAGCGCTGTTTTGAACGCGCCTACGCCTGCGCCAAAGCCAACCGTTGCGTTCACGCGACGCGTAATGAACATAAGACGCGCCAGCTTATCTTGAATGCGACGCACGGTTTCCCAATCGCCTGCCTGATAGGCTTTCCACTGCGCAACATAACTGTCCGGATCTAAGTTCGCAAGGCCCGGCACTGAACCATCAGCGCCGCTTAAATACGCGCCGTCAACAACAACCTCGTGACCAGTGAACAGTTGCAGCGGGTGACCTGCGTCTTCGTTCTCAAGACACAACCAACGAAACGCCACATCGTCGCCCGACGAATCTTTTACGCCTTGCAAAACGCCATCTTGTCCCAGCTTAACAAGCATATCGGGATCAAGCTTCGTGTGAACGCACACTGGCAAATCATACGCAAACAAAGGAAGCGACGTGTTCTCGCGAATAACACGAAAATGCCGTTCAACTTCGCGCGGACCACCAAGCGCATAGAAAGGCGCTGTTGCTACCAAGCCATCAACTCCGTAGCCTTCCGCACGTTTCGCCTGGTCAATTACGCGCAAGGTTTCCATATCGATAATGCCAGCCAGCACAGGAACACGCTTATTGACAATGGCAACCGCTTCTTGCAGCACGTGATAGCGCTGCGCATCGGTTAAAAATGCCACTTCGCCGCTTGATCCAAGAAAGAACAAGCCGTCAACGCCAGCATTGATCATGCGATTGATTGAGCGCTCGAATGCCATAAGGTCGATTTGGCGATTTGCATCGAGAGGAATAACGACAGGTGGAATTACTCCATGAAATTTAGATTCAGACATCTTTACTTCCTTTGTTTACCTTATTGGTTAGGTAGGTTTTGCGCCGCCGTGCGCGTGAAGGCGCGCGGACACATACGGTTTTATTACACCACACTTTGTGCAGCAAAGCATCATGCATACCGTGCTTTCTTGGCGACTGTATACAAATAACACATCCGCTGCCTGCACTGCACCGATGTTGTAAACTGCTATGACGTCTTCATGGAACGTATATGGGCTGGTCAGATGCGGCGTAGTTCTACGTGAGCGCTTCTGGGCAGTATAACCCGGCGCAGTCTGCTCCCTACGCGGTATAAGCCGCTCCAAAGTGCGACCCACGAAATCTGCTCCCAACAAGATATATTTCCGACAAAGCGCGCCCGACAAGATCTG
>CAMPNZ010000096.1 GCA_946892075.1 uncultured Coriobacteriales bacterium | reverse complement strand
GCTGAACGGCTGCTCGGCTTCCGTGCTGGTTTCAAACTCGAAATGCGTGATAGGCAGTTTGTGGAAGTGCGCCAGATACACCACATCGCCCTTGTCGTTTGCCGCGTGCTTTTGCCACTCGTAGAACACGTAGCCCGGCTGAGCAATAGCGCTTGGAACGCCAATTTCTTGCTTCAATTGTTTCTGATCGACAGCGTGCTTCTGCATGTCTTGCAAATGCTCCGCGCGCTTATCTTTGTCGAAGTTCAGCAGCGCATTCGGGTCAATCGTGTAGCCGCGGCGTACATAGAACGTGGTGTTCGGCGACGCCAAAAAGCCGTGATCGCCCAGCGCTACGCGGTAGGTCACTTTCGTGTAATTTGCTTTCACAAAGCGTGCCTCACGTGTTCCATCAGCAGGTAAATCTTGTTCTGCAATCACGCGTGGTAAAATGTGTACGCTTACGTTAACCCATTTGGTATCAACTTTATACTTTGGCTTGCCATTCTCGACCACAGGCTGTTTCGTCTTGGGATCAATTTCCTGTTCATCGGTGTAATACTTCAAGCCGAAGCGCACGCGGTAAATACCCGGCTTATCGGTAGAAAGTTTTGCGTACGAGTCGCGATCGGTTTCCCAACCAGCAAAACGAGGGTTGAGCTTAAGTGTTGAGAATGCCTCTACGCCGTTAATCATGGCAGGATTCTGCGAGTTGGGTTCAAGAAGCAACGTTCCTGTTTCGGGATTAATTTGCGGCGTGTCTTTTACCATCTCGTTATACGAAGGCATCAAGTCGCCCTCGGTAATAACCACGTCGTCACGCGGAACAAGGTTGGGTACTTCGGCCTGTCTTGCAATAATCGTGTACGCGTGCTTCGGGTTCTTAAGCGCTTGCGCAATCTCATCGGCATCGGTAACAAGCTCGCCTTTGTTGTTGTACACCGCCCAGTCTGCAAAACTTCCAAGCTTGGCTTTGAGCTCTGCCACGTGCGATGTGATGTCGCCCTTGTCGGCATTTACGTAGAACACGTACGGACGCGACGAGCCGTCTTGCCAGGTGTGCTTTGGCGCCGGCAAGAACATCACGGGAACGTCACCGTCGTGCATGGTGTTTTGCTGGCTGGCGTCAATAACGTAGTACTGCTTTGTGTACTGCGCAACAAATTTGTACGTTGCGTCAGTGAAGGCTTTGCCGAACTTCGCTTCCAGCATGCGGAGCGTCTTCGGAAGGTTTTCGGGGTTGAGGTCCTTGTCTGATAGCACGATGTCTGGCACTGTTGTGCCTGTTGGCGTTCCAGTTTGTACCAGCGTGGTGAACGGCATAAGCGCGTCGAGGCTTCGGCGCTGACGCGACGAGCCGCCTTGCGGCGTGCCACCTGGCTGCGTTTCTCCTGCTTGGGGCGTTCCGCCTTGCGCGTTCGGCTTAATTTTCAGCTTCCAACCTGAGAATACGTACTTGAACTTCTTGCCGTCAGTATCGGTTTGGTCTTCCTTGGCAACAACGGTAGGCGTATAAAGCGAAACATCAGTGTTCTTCTTGACGTAGTTCGACACCTTGGTGCCGCCGCCTACAAACGTTCCATCCTTGTCCGCATCGAATATCACTTCTGCGTAGTTATCTTTGAATTGCTTCTCCTCTTGTGATAATTGAGGCGTTTCACCTGGTTTAGCGTTCTTTTGCTTCTCCTTGATACGCTGAACAAGGTCATCACCTTTTGTGCCTGAAAGCACCTTGTCCATCACGCGCAGAACGCTTGTAAGCTTGTACTCACTAGGCTCTGCCATGTCGGCATGCTTCACGGTTATGAAAATTGGTACCGTGTACACACCAGCGGCATCGGAGCTTGGCCTCTTCTGGTCATTCTCTCCGTAATGTACTTCGATATCATAGGTTCCGTCTGCTTTTGTAGCAATGTTATCGCCTTCAAGGGCTTTCATGTTATCGATAAAGTCTTTTGCCTCTGGTACTTTACCATACTGCGTAATAACAATTTCGTTGGTCACGGAAGGCGGGAGCACCGCTTGTTGATGTGCAACAAACTCTTGGAAGGCGTCCTTCGAATACCACGCTTTGGGGTCGGCCTTGTGCGCATCATTCATGCTATCAATAAGCTTCGTCTTATCCATTGACGACTTCGACCAGTCGGGTGTTGTGCCAGTTCCAAACAACTGCTTGCTCAGGTACTGCAAAATAGATTCAGTTGTGGTATCGTCTGGCTTAATTGGCACACCGTTCTTATCGAGACGCGAAATGTCCATGTCCTTCTTGATGTAGAACACCTTAGGTCCAGTGGTTCCGTCGTCGAGCCACTTGCGGCCAGGCGCCGGCTTAAACGACACAACAACCGAATCAGCAGGAACGGTGCCATCTACTGGATGCGTCACAATATAGGCGATCTTTTCATATACCGCCTTGTAGATAAGGTCGCCCTTCGTCTTTGAAACCACAAGCGTGTCAGCATCAGACGTGCCGAAACTAATGTCGCCCTTGCCAAGCTCGTTCTTATCGTCTTTTACCGCCGTATCTGCCGAGGGAACCAACTTCCAACCAACAAACTTGTAGTGGTAACCATCTTTTTCGTAGTCTTGATTGAGAATCTTAGGCACGCGGGCTTTCAGATCCTGGTCCTTGGCAAGGTAGTAGTCCACAAAATTCTTTGTTTCGCCAATAATAGTGCCCTTGTGCTGGTGCTTTTCGTTATCGTCGGTAATGAAGGTAAGCTTGCGATAATGACCGTCGAACACCTTAAAGTCGATGGGTTGCTTGTCTTGCGTTGGCTTGTTCTTGCCGTACAGCAAGCTGTAGAGCACTTTCAGCTGGGCGTTGAGCTTGAATTCCTTTGCCTGCGCCACATCTTTGTACTTGATGGTTACTTTCAGTGGAACAAGATAGGTGCCCGCCACCTTAGACTGAGGCGTGCCATTAAGGTATTCAACTGTGTACGACTCAATGGCTTCGGTGTTGTCTGGTGCAGAAACGCCAGCTTGGACAAGCAGACTCTTGAGCTTGGCGTCATTCTGAATGAACACATGCGGATCAGGGATATCGGTGTTTTGAATGATCGTGTAATGCTCAGGAATCGGGTCGGGCTCGGTGTGTGCTGTTTGATGGGCAACAAACTCTTGGAAGGCGTTGTTTGAAAGCCACGCATCGGGG
>CAMPNZ010000095.1 GCA_946892075.1 uncultured Coriobacteriales bacterium | reverse complement strand
GCTTTTACAAAGTGCTTCTTTAAGAGCTTTTTACCGATAAGCGCCCCGATAATCGCACCCACAATTGCCCCGATAGTTACTAAAATCATGCTTTGCCATGTAAGAATTTGAACAAGCTGCGCTATATAAGCGTCTCCCATCGGCTGACACAGTTCAAGAAAACGCTCGCGCATGAAAATCATCTGGCTTAATACGCCAGGCATCCATAGCGAATGCACTGCATATGCCAGCGTGTTCCACGTGAAGCTTGAGTAGTTGCCAATTTTGCGCAGCACTTCGGCAAGTAGGGTCGTGATAATGCCAATCACCAAAACAACGTACGTGCAACCCAGCAAGAACATGAGAGCGGGTGGTATGAGGCCAAAAATCAAAAACGCAAACGGTTTTTGTTCTTTTGCCATAAATAGCAGTACCAATGGCCCAGCAATAATGGCGGCAATGGTGGGGTAGATCAAATACATAATCGGCACAATCCCCATACAGCCGCATGCCATGACAATAATAAGGTAAATCACATCGAAAATACCAATAAGAACTAAATCTTTCAGCATAAGTGAGGAACGCTGATTTGACGTGGCGTTTTGTTGTTTCATCCTAATCTCCTTACTTTATGGATAACGCGAGCTTATCTGTCGCGTGTGGTGCCGTGATCTCGTGATATGAAGCCGTTCTTGCCCAGGATTTACGTTGCCTCAGTACACGAACTCATCTGCCGCTTGTGTGTTCTCGACAAGCTTTTGGTAGCTTGAACTGGAACGAAGCAGCTCGCTATGCGTGCCGCACGCTTCAACATGACCCTCTTTCATCACCACAATGTGCGCTGCGTTTTGAATCGACTTCATGCGGTGCGAAATGATGATAACGGTTTTCTTTTTCATCAGCTCATTCAGCGATTCTTGAATTTTTCGCTCGTTGTCAACATCTAAACTTGATGCAATTTCATCCAAAATCAGAATTGGCGCATTTTTCAAAAAAGCGCGCGCAATGGAGATACGCTGGCGTTCACCGCCTGAAAGCTGCTGACCATTTTCCCCGATGAGCGTTTCAAAACCATCGGGCAAATCATCGATAAAGTCGCACTGTGCAAGCTGCGCGGCACGCTTTACTTCCTCATCACTTGCACCTTCACGCCCAATGCGAATGTTTTCAAGAATGCTTGTGTTGAATAGCACAACATCTTGAAACACAATCGATACGTTGCGATACAAACTTTCAGCCGATGCGTCTTGTATGTTCACGCCGCCAATGGAAATGCTGCCCGAATCGAAGTCGTACAGTCGCGCTATCAGGTGCAAGAGTGTTGTTTTGCCGCAGCCTGATTCTCCAACCAGCGCGCACACGCTGCCTTGCGGCACCGTAAAGCTAACGTCTTTAAGCACCGGTTTGTCTGAATCGTAGGAAAAATTCAGGTGCTCGATGCTTATGTCGAAGCTTGAAAAGTTCACATCGCGTCCGCTGAGCGCTTTTGCATTGCGAATTTCGTTGATGCGTTCTACTGCTGAATTGATGTAGAAAATTTCCATGAAAGATTCCATGTTCGCATCGACCGCTTCTTTGATTTTCATGGCAGCAAGTACGTATCCTATCAGGTACAATATCGAAATTTCCCCCGTTTGCATAAGGAAAATGCCGCCGACAATCGTAAACGCAAGCGAGAAGTGACCAAAAATTCCCGAGCCCATTATCAGAAACGCCGCATTGCGTTCGCAGTTCCAATGCACGCGCTGCGTATCTTCAAGTCGCGCGTATAAACTGCTTTTGACGTGCTCTGCTAAGTTGAACGCGGTAATTTCTTTCGACAGCTCAATGCGCTCTTGAAACGCTTGCGAATTTTCGCGCAAGCGCACGTAATGTTTGTTGTACTGCGCACGTGTATAGTTTTTCCCCAACATAATCAGCCCAAACGACACCAGGGTTGGCACAATAGCAAGCAGTGCCATTTTCCAGTTGCCAACAAGCATGAGTATCGTAATTAAGGGCAGGAACAGACAAAATCCAAGCGCTTTGGGAATGGCGTGACTGCCTGCGCGCTCAATTGCCGACACATCGGCCATAATGCTTTGCGCAAGATCGGCAAGGTCGTGCTTCGAGAAATACGACATCTCAAGCTGCGAGAGCTTCTGCGCAATTTCGATGCGCAAGTTCGCTGATTCCTTGTAGGTTTCGTTGTATTGCGCTTCGTATTCAAAGCTTAGCAAAACGGCCATTACAATAAGCGTGATCAGCGAAAACAGCACGTAGGTAAGCGTGTCGTGCACGTGTTGCAGCAGCAGTTGATCAACCAACAGCAACAGCAACATTGCCGGGCACATTGTTATAACAAATACCAAAAAGCTGAACATACCCGCCTTAAGAGCGCCGTGAACTCCCTGGTCAGTTAGGGCAAGGCTGCGTTTCAGAAACTTATTCATTGCTTACTCTCCATTCATTCGCCTGAGTATAGAGTGTGTAAAGCCGCTTATACTTTCCGTTTTGCGCGATAAGCTGCGCGTGCGAGCCGCGTTCGACGATTTTCCCCTGTTCAGCAAGCAAAATTTCGTCAACGCCCGTGATGGACGACAAGCGATGCGCAATCATGATTACCGTTTTGTCGCGCATCAGCTGCTTGAACGCTTTTTGCAGTTCGTATTCGTTATCGGCGTCAACAGAAGCCGATGCTTCATCCATAATGACGATGGGCGCATTTTTCAAGATGGCGCGCGCAATAGCAACGCGCTGCGTTTCGCCACCCGACAGGTACACGCCTTTCGTTCCAATAAGCGTATTTTCGCGTTTCTCCAGCTTGTTGATGACGCTATCAAGCCCTGCTGCCGACAGCGCCGCCATCACTTCTTCATGCGATGCATCGGGCTTAGCGCAGTGAACGTTGTTGAACAGCGTGTCATTGAACAGTTTGGCGTCCTGAAACACGAAGGCAATTTCGCGAATGAGCGCCTCTTGCGTGTAGGCGCACAGCGGTTTTCCGCCAATCAGCACCGCACCCGAATCAAGCGGGTAGTACGCGCAAATAAGCTTCGCAATGGTCGACTTGCCCGAGCCCGATTGGCCTACCAGCGCATATATTTTGTTTTCTTCAAGCGTGAACGACAAATTTTGAAGAACGTGTTTATCGCCGTAGGAAAATGACACATCCTTAAAC
>CAMPNZ010000094.1 GCA_946892075.1 uncultured Coriobacteriales bacterium | reverse complement strand
TAATGCGTTGATTATTCAAGGAGCTCACACGCTTCGCGTCGTCAGATGCAGCAAAGCCTTCACTGGCAAGCGTGTCGGCATTTGCGCTGGTAGCACTTGCAAATGCAGCGCTGGTATGCTTCACGGGAGTGTCTTCACGAAGCGCTGTGTGGATGGTTGTTTTTTCCACCGCAAGCGTTTTCTTGTTTTTCGAACCTTTCGGACGACCGCGTTTACGCGGTTTATCAGGCGTAACGTCAGGTACGTTTGAGGGCGTTTCGCCGGGCGCGCCAGCTTGGTTTACTGCGCCAGCTTGGTTTACTGCCCCAGCTTGGTTTGCTGCGCCAGCTTGTTCCTCCAACGGTACCGCTGTCAGCTGTTCTACTGTTGCGCTAACCTGGGAGCTTTGATTTTCCTTGTGTGCTTCGTTCATTACACTTCCTTTATGAGATACCATGGTGCTATTCACTAGCTTCTACTTTTTTCCAATCGTTTAAGAACGCTTGCAAACCGCGGTCGGTAAGCGGGTGCTGCACCATTTTTTTCAACACGGCGAACGGAACGGTGGCAATATCGCAGCCCATCAGCGCAGCCTGCGTTACATGATGCGCGCTGCGAATGGACGCAGCAATTACCTCAAGGCGTTCACCACGCGCGGTTGAGCTGGTGAAATCGTAGTTTTCAAGCGCGGACACAACGTCTTGCAACTGCGCAAGGCCGTCTTCCGAAATATCGTCGAAGCGCCCCACAAAAGGCGAAATGTAGCGCGCGCCGGCGCGTGCTGCCAACAGCGCTTGCGGAGCCGAGAAGCACAGCGTCATGTTCACACGTATGCCCTCATCAGCCAAAACGCGTGTGGCGGCCAAACCTTCCACCATCGTTGGAATTTTCACGACTACGTTGGGAGCAATGGCGGCTAATTTGCGTCCGTCGGCGATAATTTCATCGCGCGTCATGGCAACTGTTTCCGCAGATACGGGGCCATCAACCAAGCTGCAAATACGCTTGATGTGATCGGTAAAATCGCTTACTTTGCCGCCGATTTTCGCGTAAAGCGACGGGTTGGTTGTTACTCCTGCAAGAGCGCCCCAACTTGCAGCTTCTTCAATTTCGTGCAAATCTGCCGTGTCGAGAAAAAACTTCACGACTCCTCCTAACATACGTGATTATATGAACATACCTGTGCAAACCATGCCTGTTCAAACTTATGAAAGTTACCAAATTTACCTAAATTTGAAAATGCAAGAGAGGGTTTTGATCCTTTAAGCTGTGTTTCGCATAGGTGAAAAAGAAGGCACAAACGTGTTACTTAAATCTGTGTCTGAATAGCATAGTAACGCAAGTTGAGAACGCGTGCAAGTGTTTTTTGAACGTTCGTTACGAACTGCGGTTTTGTGTGCGCGGGAACGCGCAGCGAAAGCGGGAGTGCGGTTGCTGCGGGCGCGGCACGGTGCATGCGGGGAACGTGACCGCGCAAGAACGCGGGTGCGGGAGCGGGAACGTGGTGCAGGAACGAGAGCGCGAGTGCAGGAACGGGAGCGGGAACATGGTGGCGCGCTGCGCGTTGCGAAGCATGAATCAAAAACAAAAACGAGCGTCCGTCTGCGGTTTTGCGCACAAAAAAAGTTCACACGCAGCACTGCAACGCGCCTGCGTTTTTTCCGATGGCGTAGCACATGAAAGAAAGCTGAAAGCAAGATGAATATTGGTAGCAAAATGGAGGCAAACGGGCGCATCAGCGGGCGCAGATGGTATAATAGTTCACGGAAATTCCTGCGAAAAAACGTACCTGTGTTCCCCGCAAAACGCGCGCGGAAAGACGTGTACCACCAGCAGATTTTCCCGACGCAGCACCCTGTATGCAAAACCGCTGCCGCTGTTGACGCGCTATCGAAGAAGGAATAACTATGAGCGAGCACGATGGTAACTCTCGCAACGCACAAACGCCGCAAGAACAAGCACAAGAAGCAGCAAGCGCCGCCGAACACGCGGCATCAACTTCGCACGCGGCATCTACCCAGCACGCGGCATCAACTTCGGGCGACGCAGCCGCTTCTCAAGGTAGCAGCGCCGCACACGCGGCACAAGGCAGCAGCTCCGTAGCCGCGCCGCAAGCACGCGCCGCGCACGCCGAACAAGCACAAGGGAACGCTCCGCGCCCGGCACCTGCGCAAACGGCACACACCGCGCAATCGCCACACGCCACGCCACACACGGCGCCGCAAGCACGCGCCGCGCACGCCGCACACACAGCACCAACTTCGCAGCCGCGCCGCCAGCAAGACATTCCCGCGGCAAGCGACCTAGCTGCGCTTACGCGCCGAAAAGTACTCATCGGCGGAGGCGTTCTTGTGGCAGCTGTTGCAACAAGCGCGTATGCTTTCACGCATCAGGAAGTTGAAATAACAGTCAACGGCACGCCGGTGAAAATTCGCAGCAACGCGCGCGTGCAAGACGTAATAGACAAGCTCAAAATAAGCACGCAACCAGGCAATTTAATGTCGCTTTCGGGCAAACTGCTGCAAGAGGCGCAGGGCTATCCGTACACGCTTATCCTCAATGGCGAAAAACTCGACTTCGACGACGCGGCGCTATGGCGGCCTGTTGCGCATCAGCACATTGAAATTCGCGACGGCGAAAACAAAACCGAGCCGTTCACCTCGGAAGTTACCACGCTCGCGCCCAAGCTGGAGCATCGTCACGGCAACCCAAAGCGCCTGGGCTGTGTAAGCTACGTTACGCAATGGCCTCACGCCGGCAAAGTGCAAACACGCACGGGCAGCATTTCGGGCGAAGTGGTCGAAAATGACGTTCTTGTTCCCGCGCAAAATTGCATTGTTACCACAAAACCTATTGTGCCTGATAACAACGGGAAAGGCGTGGGCATTTCCTTCGACGATGGACCCAGCATTTATACGGAACGTTACTTAGCTATTCTGCGCGAACACAACGTGCACGCAACGTTTTTCAATATTGGACGAAACGTGGATATGTATCCGAAGTTGTCGCAGCAGCTGTTGGCGGAGGGGCACCACATTGCGTCGCACACGTACACGCATCCGCCTTTGAACAGGCGAAACAAGGAACAAGTGCAAGACGAGCTGCGCGAAGCGGCGGCAAGCATCAGCAAGGCAACCGACGTTGCAACCACTATGTTGCGTCCTCCGTATGGGGCGTTCAAC
>CAMPNZ010000093.1 GCA_946892075.1 uncultured Coriobacteriales bacterium | reverse complement strand
GCGGTACGCGAGCTGGGTTCAGAACGTCGTGAGACAGTTCGGTCCCTATCCTCCGCAGACGTAAGAGGGTTGAGAAGACCCACCCCTAGTACGAGAGGACCGGGGTGGACGGACCTCCGGTGCGGCAGTTGTCGACCAACGGCATGGCTGCTTAGCCGCGTCCGGCGCGGATAACCGCTGAAGGCATCTAAGCGGGAAGCCGTCTTCAAGATGAGCCCTCTTTTTGGTAAGACCCCTGGTAGACTACCAGGTTGATAGGACGCAGTTGCACGCTTCGTGAGAAGTTTAGACGAGCGTTACTAATCGGTCGAGCTCTTCATTTTTATCTTTTGCATATCATGCATATTGCGATTCAATCATGGACACTATGTAGCTGTTAGGGTACACTACCCTATGCAGTTAAAAACGCGCATGTGCGCCTTTGAAGCTGCAATGTGCTTGCGCCTTGCGCGAGCGCGGCAATAGAGACGGGGATCACCCGATCCCGTTCCGAACTCGGTAGTTAAGCCCGTCGTCGCCGAAAGTACTGCAGCGCTAGGCTGTGGGAGGATAGGGAGCCGTGCTCGCGCAGGGCACATGCAAATGTGCAAGACCCCTTCGGGGGTCTTTTTTTATGCCTGAATACGAGTGTTGAGCTGCGCTGGTCACGGATGTGGACAGCGGGCGAAGTACCGTTCGCGTGCGCCGTTGGCTGTGCGTGCCGTTGCCAGTTGGCTGCTGCGTTGGTGCTGGTCACGGATGTGGACGGCGGGTGAAATACCGTTCGTGCGCCGTTGGCTGTTGCGCAGGCGGCTGCGTGGGTTGGTTGTTGTGCCCTGTTCGTGGGTGCTTTGTGTGCCGCAAATTGCGCGCGTTGGCGGCTGTGTGGGTTGGTAGCGGGCGAAGTGCCGTTCACGGGAGTTTTGTGCCGCGATGAAAAATTCCTCCAGCGCTTCGTACCATTTTTCTTAGACATAATTTAACGTTGTCACACCCTCTTTTTTATGATTAAACTGTATAAAATTTATGTTAGATTCTCAACATAGTTACCGATTTTTCTCCAAACGCTATACTAAATTCGCATCGCTATGCTCTTTTGGCGTGCATTATGTAACTTTTTAATACTGTTGTGCTTACTTTTATAGCAATTGTAACTTTATGTAAGTGATTGTTTTGAGGCTTGAGGTATGAAGAGGGAGTAGTGTTATGGATAACCAAGCTAATACGAAAAAGGGAACAGCAACGCGTGTACGCGGCAATCATGCTCGTGTGCCAGGCGATCGCGTAACGCCTGATGAAGCGCGCAACTATTCGCGTAGTACGACCCGCACATCGCGTGGTAAACATCCAGCTCATGCCAAGGAACCGGAATCGTTGCTCTCAAAAGTGAACAGCTCGTCTGCGGGTGTTGTAGCTGGTGTTGCGCTTGCATCATCGCTGGTAGTGATAAGTCCTGCCATGGCGTTGCAAGGCAAAGACATGTCCACCGCGCTTACCCCGCCTCAAATTTCCTACGTTAAGCCACTTGCGCCGTCTACTCCCGACCAGCTTTTGCAGAATGCGGGCGCTTCTCAAGCAGTTGCCGCGAAACAAGCTTCAGCAACGCAAGCCTCGGCGCCGTCGACTGCGCCGTCATCAGTGCCTTCGGCTTCTCGTGCACGCAGCGCTACAGGTGCGGAAAAATTGGCACGTCATGCTGCCAGTGCAAAGCCGGGTGAAATAGGAGCAACATCTGAAAAGCCAGGAGCATCAGGAGTAACAGCTGCGCCACAATCCAAGGTATTGCCATCGGTGTTGTTGCTTAGCACGCCAGCGCTTACATCGCCCTTGCCAGCAACATCGTCCGTGAATTCAACGTCAACGCCATCGCTTTCGCCAATGCCAGCTTCAAGTAATGCGTCGGCTTCGGGTTCAACAACATCGCCAACGGGAACGCAAAGCTCTTCAGGCACGCCAGCAGGCGCGCAAGGTACGTCAACGCCCGGTCAGCCAAACGGCTCGAATCCGCGCACCAATGATACATCAAACCAGCAGGTAGTACGCCCGAACACGCAAAATCCTACCGCGGGCGACGTACAAACAGCAAATGGTCAAGTGGCTCGTCCTGAAAATGAGCGCAAAACAGTTTACAACTTAACCGTGCGCTATGCGGTTTCAGGTAATGTAACGAAGCAGCTGCTTCAGCCTACTGAATTTTCGTTTACCGAAGCTAAGCTTGAAGAAATTAGCAAACCTGATGCTGAGGGCGTCTATATTCCCGTACCTACCACTAAAGGATACGTTGCTCCGCGCGGGAAATATGTGAAAAATGCGGCAGGTAAATTTGTGCTTGATACCGAACAAAATGCTTCGGTGCAAACATATATGAGAATTGATAGACACTTCATTGACCAGTATAAAAATACGCGCTTAAGCAAAGATGACATTGTTGTTAGCGAGTTTACACTTGAGTATAACCCGAAGCAAGTTACCTTTTATGTACGCCACATGCTTCAAAATCCTAATTACGATCCGCGCATTACCAACCCGAACGATGAGCGTTCAAAACCTTTTATAGAGTACACAGGGCTTAACGATAAAGTTCAACTTCAAGATGAAGCAGGACATTGGCATACCGTTTGCGTAAGTAAAGCAATAGGCTTAGTTGGTTCACGTGTATTTGCTCAGCCAGTAAACATTGAGGGCTATAGCCCAGAGCCTAATTTGGTAGGCTCGTCCATTCCAGATGATGCATATTATACGGAAGCAGATGAGGACGAAGCTACTAATCCAAGCACAACAGAAGCCACTAATCCGAGTGCAAAAGATAAGCCAAAGCATTTAGTGTTTGAACTGCGTTATTTGCTGAAAAAACACGAAGTATCCTATGACGTGCAAGGTGGCACTGCCATTCAGGGCCATGTGTACAAATTTGGCGAAAAAATGTTGCAGGTAAAAAATCCAACGCGCAGAGGTTATGAATTTACAGGTTGGACCGTTAAGGGCATTAAGGGCAAGGAACACGAGGCGCCATCGCTCGCTCCAAACTTTACGGAACAAACATTGCCTGATAACGATGTTGAATTTGTAGCGCACTGGAAGCCCGCCCAAGAAGAAACAAGCTACTGGGTAAACGTGTGGGTGCAAAAGGCTCGTTTGGTAAAGCCCAACGATCCCAACAGCCTTGACAACTACGACTACGTGGGCCGTGTACAGCGCACAGGCAAAAGCGACCAGAATATTGAAAATAAATTCACGAAATACGACAAATCGTTTGATGCGCCAA
>CAMPNZ010000092.1 GCA_946892075.1 uncultured Coriobacteriales bacterium | reverse complement strand
CGTAGCGTGCAGGCATACAGCCAGCACGCTACGGCGACGATCTTACGCGTGAATTGCCCGAGGCGCGCGCGTTTGTTCCGTGCTCAAAAGAAGACGATATTGTAGAAGTGCTTGACAAGCTTTTCGGCATCACGCGTTCCACGAAATGCGCTGATGAAGCCCTGCTTGATGAAGCTGCTCCCTTGTCGATGTATGTAAAAATCTCCGATGGCTGCAACCGCTTTTGTTCGTTTTGCTCTATTCCGTATATTCGGGGGCGCTATCACAGCTTTACATTCCAGGAAATTTATGCAAATGTCAGCGATTTAGTGGCGCGTGGCACGAAAGAAATTGTGCTTATTGCTCAAGATACGGGCAGGTGGGGCGACGATTTTAAAGAAAAATCGAGCCTTGCATCCCTTATTGATAGGCTTGCGCTTGTGTTCCCCAGTACCTGGTTTCGCGTGATGTATATCCAGCCTGAAGGCATTACCGATGAGCTGCTTGACGTTATTGCGCGGCGTGCCAATGTGTGCAACTACCTGGATATTCCGTTTCAGCATGTCAACGCGCGCCTGCTTAAACGCATGCACCGGCGGGGAAGTTCACAGGAATACGACGCGCTTTGCAGGCATATTCGTGAAAAAATTCCCGATTGCATTATACGCACTACCTTTATTGTTGGCTTTCCTGGTGAAAGCGATGATGATTTTGAAGAGCTGTGCAATTACGTTGAAGAGGCTGATCTTGACTACATTGGCATTTTTCCCTATTCGCGAGAAGAGGGAACGCGTGCGTATGACCTGGACAATCAAGTTCCCGAGGACGTGAAAATGCAGCGTGCTCGTCAGTTACGCGAACTTGCCGATTGTGTGTGCACGCCTCGTATGGCGGCGCGCATAGGCAGCAGCGCCTCGGTGCTGATGCTGGGATATGACGAAGATGGGCTTTTGTATGGGCGCACGGCATTTCAAGCTCCTGATGTGGATGGTTGCACCTTTGTAGACAAAGGAAAACCAGGAGAAGTTGCCGAAGTTACCATTACCGATTCACTGTTATACGAACTTGAAGCGGCGCGCGTGTGAGCACCGTCGGATGAGAGCGCCGATGCCCTTTGTGCGCTGGTCATACGCGTGCGGCGTGAGATGCTTAGATACATAGAAGGTAAGAATGAACAAGAAAACCTTTGCTGAAGATTTAGTTTCGCAACGCGAGGTACATGAATGCAGTTGCGTTACGGATAATCAAGAAGCGAGCGGCAATAAAGCCAGTTCAATGGCTGATTCAAAGACGCACACGACAAGCGGTGCAGGAACTTCTCAAACGCTTGACAGCCCGCAGCGCATTCTTACGCCCGCCAACATGGTAACGCTTATACGAATTTGTCTTGTACCGGTGTTTGTGACGGCACTTCTTAGCCCGTGGCCTGCGCTTTTAGGAGTGGACGTTATCACACAAGATATACAGCGCATCATAGCTACGGTTATTTTTATTATCATTTCTGCTACCGATTGGCTTGATGGCTATCTTGCACGCTCGCGCAATGAAGTAACCGATTTCGGAAAATTCATCGATCCGCTTGCTGATAAAATTCTTGTAGCTTCAGCACTGCTTGCCCTTATCGAGCTGGGAGCTTTGCCAAGCTGGGTTGTTCTTATTATCCTTGCGCGCGAGTTTATTGTCAGTGGTGTTCGTATGCTTGCCGCGACAGCTGGCGTTGTTATTGCGGCAAGTTATCTGGGCAAATTCAAAACCGTCTTTCAGATGATTGCAATCGTGCTGTTTACTATTAAAGATACGCATAGTGAAGCTGATATGCTGTTTAGTCCCAATGAAGTGTTGTGGATTATCAGTTGGATTGTCATGACAATCGCGCTTATATTGACGATTGTTTCCATGCTCGATTACATTGCCAAAGCGCGTCACGTGATTGGTTTATCATCGCTGAACAGGCACAGTTTCGAGCAATGGCTGCAAGCACGCACGAAAACAATAAGCAGCGTTTTTGACGCTACGAGTTCTCGTGCGGCAGCGCCTTCTCATGAAACAAGGTCTGAAGTGGCGCCTCCATCGCCATCACCATCTGGCACTACATCCACTTTGCCTCAGAGTGATTTTCGTTCTTCTGACGCGGAAAGCAAGCTTGTATGGGCTCAGAATGCTGATGCTTCGCAGGATTTGGGCGACGCGTGCGGTGCAGGTGCTGGAGCTGACGACAGACTCGCTCAAGCTGCGTGCGTTAATGGTGCCCAGGCGATACGTGGCGATGATGCTGAAAACACCACGTCAGCGCACAGCGATGCACCATTTGTGCCGATTTCTGAGCGCATGATGGACGCCACTCTCTGCGCGCAGGAGCTTATTACCTGTGCTCGAACGCACGCCTATACGCTTGCTACGGCAGAAAGCCTTACGGGAGGTATGATTTGCGAGTATCTTACTTCTGTTCCTGGTTCTTCAAGCGTTGTTAAAGGTGGGCTGGTGTGTTATACGCCTCAAATTAAACAAGCGTTATGCCACGTAGGAGAGGAATTTTCAAGCGAAGATGCGGTTGTGTCGCGTGCGTGTGTCGAACAGATGGCACGCGGCGCTCATCAGCAACTTGACGCAACATTAAGTGTTGCTGTAAGCGGTATTGCGGGCCCTGGAGGTGCACTTCCGCAAAAGCCTGTTGGCTTTGTTTGTGTTGGTTTGTGCAAAAACGATCAGTGCTGTTCATATACCGTACAATTTTCGGGAACGCGTTTTGATGTTCGTATGTCAACGACGCTTCTTGCGCTTCAGCTGTTGCATGCAGCGTGCCAGGTAGACGATATTGCGCACATAGTGGTTTCTCGTACGGGCTGTGTGACGTATCATCAGCACAAATAAGCTGCTGGCGTGCGGTATTGAACCTTGCGTATTTAAGCATGAAGTGCGCATGGCGTCTTTTTGCCGGCACAGTAGCGTCTTGTTTGCAATGCTATGGCGTATAAATGGCGTATAAATTAGGATGTTTTTAACGCTTTTTTGCAATATTTAATGCTTATACTGTGAAAATAAATAGTCATGTTTTTTCAAACGTTTGTACGCTATAATAGATGCAAGCTTTGAAAACCAAAAGAGTAAGGAGCGGTAATGGGCGCTGAAAAAGATAATGCTCTTAAGGCAGTCATTGCAGAAATCGAGGGCAAGTTTGGCAAGGGTTCCATCATGAAACTCGGGGATGGAAGCCATAATCTCGCAGTTGAAGTTATTCCTACGGGTGCGCTTGCACTTGATGCAGCATTGGGTATTGGGGGTGTTCCGCGTGGGCGTATTATTGAAG
>CAMPNZ010000091.1 GCA_946892075.1 uncultured Coriobacteriales bacterium | reverse complement strand
CACGTAGCTTTGGTCTTTGTGCTGGTCAAAGGCGGTATGCAACTCGAAGCGCTGCGTGGTGTCGTTGTAGATGCGCCGCGCGTAATGGCCCGTTGCAACGTAATCGAAACCCAAATCGCGCCGGCGCTGCTGAAGCGCTTCAAACTTCACAAAGCGGTTGCAATCGATGCATGGATTGGGTGTTTCTCCCGATAAATACGCGTCACAAAACTTATCAATAACCGTTGTGCCAAAGGTTTTCGTGAAATTAAACACGTAGTGCGGCACACCTAAATCGATACACACGCTGCGCGCGTCTTCAACATCTTGAAGCGAGCAGCAGGTTTTTGTTTCAAGAGAACAGCTGGTTTCGTTGTTGAACAGCTTGAGTGTCACACCTTGTACCTCTAAGCCCCACGAGTGCAAAAGCAGCGTAGCAACCGAGCTATCAACGCCGCCGCTCATGGCGCTTAAGACGCGCTGACCTGCTTTTGGCTGTGCATAGTCGCTTGCCTGGCCTTCTGCGCGTGACGAAATTGGGTTGCTTGCGCCATTTTCGCCGCTTGGCACGTTTGCGCCACGTTCCCCGCTCGGAGCGTTCGCATGGCTTGCATCTAACGATGTCACGGTAGGTGTGTTCTCCTTTAAGCTGGTGTTATGATGCTTGCACGTCTTCTAAAATCGTAGCAAGCGTGATGCTGCTTAAGTAACGCTCGATGGCATCTCCCAAGCCCTTCCACAAATGAGGATCGATGCTTACCGAGCAAATATGCTGCTCTTCTTGCGAGCTACCAGGGCTCAGTGAGTTCTCGGTTGTTTTCAATATAGTGAACATGCTTATATCTTCTGGCGGAAGCGCTAGTTTGTAGCCTCCTAATTTGCCGCGTGACGATACGACAAGCTGAGCGTTACTAAGCGTGCGCATAATGTGTTCCAGGTATTTACGCGAAATGTTTTCTTCATCTGCAATTTCTGTAAGAGAAATCGGTTCGTTACTTCCATGCCGCGCAATATAAATCATCGCTTTTACTGCGTATAAACCTTTAGCTGATATTTTCATGAGTCGCCTTTCGATGTATGTCATAGCTGCAGAGCATAAAACTTTGCAGCTATGAATAAGTGTTGCTACAGCGAATCGAATTCATGAATGTAGTATAAGCTAAAGTTTATAATTTTTAGTCCACATTAAACAGTTCGGTCGTTAAATACCGCTCACCTGTATCGGGAAGAAGCACAACAATCGTTTTGCCGTGGTTTTCTGCGCGCTCTGCCAGTTTTTGCGCCGCTGCAAGCGCTGCTCCCGAGGAAATTCCAACCAGCAAACCTTCCTGGGCAGCTACGCTGCGCGCGTGGTGGAACGCTTCTTCGGTTGTGATAGCAACGACGTCGTCGTACACCGATGTATTCAAGGTGTCTGGAATAAAGCCAGCTCCGATGCCTTGAATTTTATGCGGACCGCCGTGCCCTTCGCTTAGCAGCGGACTGTCTTTCGGCTCAACGGCTACAACTTTAATGGCAGGATTTTGCTGTTTTAGGAACGCGCCTGTTCCGGAAATGGTTCCGCCTGTTCCAACGCCTGCAACGAAGATGTCAAACTTACCGTCGGTGTCTTTCCAAATTTCTGGACCCGTTGTTGCGAAGTGAATGCGCGGGTTCGCACTGTTGGTAAATTGCGACGGAATAAACGAGTTCGGCGTTGTTTCGTGAAGCTGTTGCGCCTTTTCAATAGCGCCTTTCATACCTTTTGCGCCTTCGGTAAGAACCAGTTGCGCACCCAGTGCTTTCATCAGTTTGCGGCGCTCAATCGACATGGTTTCTGGCATGGTAATAATAAGTTTCAAGCCGCGTGCTGCTGCGCACGACGCAAGACCAATTCCCGTGTTTCCCGAGGTAGGCTCAATAAGCGTAGTGTTAGCGTCAATAAGACCCTGCTTCAAAGCATCGTCAATCATAGCAATGGCAATACGGTCTTTTACCGAACTGGTGGGGTTGAACGCTTCAACTTTCCCCAGAATTTTTGCGTTAATGTGCTCGTGAGCGGCATAGCGCGAAAGCGCTACGAGGGGAGTGTTGCCTACTGTTTCAGCAATATTGTTGTATATCATAACGATATCCTCTCTCTTGAGCGGCTTTTAAGCTTCATGTTCAAAAGCGCGCTGCGTCTGTTTGTACTAAACATACTTGATTGCTAGGAAAAGTCAATTCTTCGGAGCATTTTTCTTATTTCCTCCACGAGAATTGGGCAATTACGTGGTGTTATTCTGCGTTTTAATCTCGAGAATATAAGAGATTGTACGCGATTGTACACAGCTGTAAAAGCATATGTAAATGCAGTTTATTTTTTTATGCCTGCAAGTTGTTGCGCAGTTGTTTGAAATGTTTTGCGCGCATCGGTGTTACCATAACCAGTGCAGAAGGCTACAAATGCCTGCATCGTAACCAAGCAAGCAACCAGAAAGGAATTCTTGAAACGTGGGAGCATCACAGCGCATAACAGCCATTAAAGAAGCGTTTATTGCAGCGCTTCCTATTGTGTTTGGCTATATCGCTATCGGTGTTCCGTGCGGCATTCTAAGCGCGTCTATCGGCTTAAGCCCACTTCAAGTGCTTCTTATGTGCGTGCTGTTTTATTCGGGTACGGGCCAATTCATGCTTCCTAATATGTATCTTGCAAGTACGCCTTTGCCTTCCATTATCGCAAGTATTGCGCTCGTGAATTTGCGTCAAATGTTGTACTCAGCGTCATTGTCGCCTTATGCCGCCAACGTATCACCTGTTCGCGCCATATTATTTGCCGGTAACGTTACCGACGAGTCGTTTGGCATCAACATGACGAAGTTCAAAACGCAAGACTGGGATATTACGCGTGCCACGTGGGTGAACGTATTTTCGCAAACCTCGTGGACCATTTCTGGCGTTGTTGGTTGCGTTATTGGAAGCGCGCTTAGCTTGCCGCTTCCCGTGGCTTCATTTGCGATGACGTCGGTGTTTATTTGCTTGCTGGCGCTGGCGCTGGGAACGCGCGACGATATTGTTGCCGCTATTTTTGCTGGCCTTGGCGTTGTTGGTTGCAAGGTTCTTGGCTTAAACGGGCCGGCCATTATTGTGGGATCGCTGATTGGCCTTCTTGCAGCTTGCGTGTACGCGCGCGTAAAAGGGAGCCTCTAATGCATACGATTACCTGGAGTGAGTTTCTTATTTTGCTTGTGTGCTTAGTTGCTGCCATGACAGCGTCGCGCATTTTGCCGCTGATGCTGCTGAAAGGGCGCAAAATACCGCACACAGCTGCGCGTATGTTGTCGCTTATTCCGCCGGCTGCGTTTGCGGCATTGGTGGTAAACGATGTGACGTCGCCGTATTTTCAGG
>CAMPNZ010000090.1 GCA_946892075.1 uncultured Coriobacteriales bacterium | reverse complement strand
AGCCCTTCGCTAAATCGCCCTCGGTATTACGCTCGCCACCTGCGGCAATCGTAGCTCCCTCTTCGCGCGCGATGTTCATGTACGACGCAATTTTCTTCATTTGCGCTTCATTGATTTGCGCGCCAATTTGCGTTTTCGGATCAAGCGGGTTGCCCTGTATTACGCGGTTGAACTGCTCCGTTGCGCGTTTCACGAACTCGTCGTAGATACCTTCTTGCACAAACACTCGCGAGCCAGCACAGCACACTTGCCCTTGGTTGAACAAAATTCCCAGCATTAAGCCGTCGATGGCTTGGTCCATATTGCAATCGTCGAAGAAAATGTTCGCGCTCTTGCCACCCAGCTCAAGCGTTGCCGGAATAAGCTTGTCGGCTGCCGCGCGCGCTACGTTGTAGCCAACACTGGTTGAACCCGTGAACGCAAGTTTGCGCAGGCCAGGGTGGTCAAGTAGGAACTGACCGCTGCTCGAGCCCTTCCCCGAAATGATGTTGATAACACCAGCAGGAACAATGTCTTGGATAAGCTCCATCAGCACAATCACGCTCAGCGGCGTGCTGGACGAGGTTTTGAACACGGTGCAGTCGCCTGCCGCCAGGACGGGCGCCAGTTTCCACGCGGCCATCAAAAACGGGAAGTTCCACGGCACAATTTGGCCGACAACGCCGATTGGTTCGCGCATGACGATGCTCAGTAAATTGCCGTCGAGCAGCCTATTTGAGCCTTGCTGCGTTTGAACGGCGCTGGCAAACAGGCGGAAATGCTCGGCCGACAGCGGAATGTCAATGTTCATAGTTTCGCGAATGGGCTTGCCGTTGTCGAGCGTTTCGATGGTTGCAAGGCGCTCCTTGTTAGCGTCGATGACGTCGGCAATTTTGTTCAGGATAGCGCTGCGCTGGGCAACGGAGGTGTTTTTCCACGCGGGGAACGCACGCCAGGCAGCTTTCACGGCGCTGTCGACGTCTTCTTTGGTGGCTTCGGCAACGTAAGCCAGGTGCTCGCCGGTGGCGGGGTTTGTGGTTTCAAAGGTTGCGCCGTCGGACGCAGGAACAAATTTTCCGTCGATAAACAGGTTATATGTATCTTTCAGTTGTGCATTCATGATAAACTCCTTACAATTAAGGTACGTGTGAAGCGGTGTGCCTCGGTGCGCGGTTGCAAGCTTGCGGTGTGCGAGTTGCTCCTTGCGAAGTGCCTCGGTGCGACGCCTCAAAAGGCCGCGCGGCTTGCAATGTTTCTTGCAGGTGAAGCGCTCTGCTTCTTTATTACGTTTACACCGTATCGCGAATCTGATATGGAATAAAGTTCCAGAATTGTTTTATTTTTAGGTACCAGATTGGGAAATGATGAGCACCACCACAAAGCGCCGCACGTCCACAAAACGCCACAATAACCGCAGTTCAAAGGCATATTGCGAACCAGCGCAGGAAGCGCCCGCAAGCGACCATGAATGCGGCGTAACGTCAAACGCGAATCCAAACCAGCAAGCGTCTAACGGTCGTGTTCACAAGCGAAGTGCAAAACCGCGTTCCACATCCACACGGCGCAATTCCGAACCCCGCTCCCATAACCGTAGCGCTGCGCTGCGTTCGCCATCGACGCAACAGACAGCCAACAGCAACTCCAAGAACCGCAGTTCAAAGCTGTATTGCGGATGCGAGTGGATAGATGTTCCCTATGATCAGCAGCTCGAGCGCAAACAAAATGCCATAAAACAGCTGCTTGAACCGTTAAACGATACGCCATTCCTGGCGCCGACACTGCACGCGATTATTCCCATGGATAGCGACAATCCGCGCGCGTTTCGCCATAAAATTGTAACGCCTTTTGCGCCTTTACCAGCGCAAACGCAACGCACACAAACGCAATACGCCCAAACGCATCGCACGCAGCCAAGGCGCAATGCAGCGCAAACGGCAGCGCAGCGCAAGCCAACTCACCGCGAATACGCCCGCATAACCTGCGGTTTTTATATGCCAGGCACGCACACCATTGTCCCGTGTTTTAACTGCCCATCCGAGCCGCGCGTGGGGCGCCAGCTTCTGAATTACCTCGCAAAAACAGCTTCTGAACTGGGTATTTCTGCCTATGACGAAGACAAGCATACCGGCTTGCTTCGCCACGCGCTGTTGCGCATCAGCAAGCATGACGGCAGCATTTTGTGCGTGCTGGTAACCAATGGCGTGCACATTCCGCAACGAAAAGCGCTTATCAGCAGGCTTTTGAAGCGCTTCCCCGCCATTTGCAGCATTGTGCAAAACATCAACACACGCCGCACAAACGCTGTGCTCTCAAGCACGAACCGCGTGCTGTTCGGGTCGGGATTCGTGAAAGACACGCTGTTGGGAGCGGAATTTTCGATTGGCGCAACCACGTTTTTCCAAACGAACCCAGCGCAAACGGAGCGCCTGTATTTGTGCGCGATACGTGCTCTACAGAAGCTCGATGTGCAGAAAGCCGCAACATCGAAGTTCGATGATCAGAAACCTGCAACGCTAAAGCTCGATGCGCAAGAACCTGCAATGCCGATGCTCGATGACCAGAAACCCGCAACATCCCAGTTCAACGCGCCACAATCCGAGATGCAAACTCTCGACACGCAGCCTTCCGTCACTCTCAATTCCGAAACGCGCCCCGCGAACAGCATCTCCGTCCTTGACGCCTACTGCGGATGCGGCACCATTTCCGTGTGCGTTGCAAAACACCTTCCCAACGCGCACGTTCTTGGCGTTGAACAGGTGGAACAGTCAATTGAATACTCTCGCAAAAACGCGCAAGCCAATCACGTGAAGAAACGCTGCTCGTTTATCTGCGCCGATGCCACACAGTTCATGCACGAACTGCACGCGGACATGCGCGCGAGCACACGCGAACATGCATGTTCCCCGCTCACCACTCAGGATGAAGCGACCGCCACATGTCCGTTCGACTGCATTATTATGGATCCTCCGCGCAGTGGATCGACGCCTGAATTCATCGAGGGGGCAGCACATTTGCAGCCACGCCTGATTGTGTACATCTCATGCAACCCGAAAACGATGGTGCGCGATATCCTGCAGTTTCAGGAGTTTGGCTACACCGCCACCGACATAACACCAGTTGACATGTTCCCCCACACTCCTCACGTCGAGAGTGTTGTATTGATGTCAAGGGCTTAATAGGTGGGTGCATTTTTGCCCTTGTGTAGCAGGGCTTAGCGAGGTCTATCGTTAAAAGGTTTAGTATGCGACGGCTTTAGGCTGGGTTCTTGCGGTTTTTGAGTGCGATTTTGCTGTTTGAGGGAAGATATCAACGCTCTAGGGTTGAGTGCACAGGATGTTAACGTTAAAAAGTGCACCCACTTTGCACCCAGGCTGTGAAGTGGGAAAAATTTTGCAGAAGGAAATGTACCGTAGCATATGTGGGAGAAAAAATATACGAGTCTAGTGAA
>CAMPNZ010000089.1 GCA_946892075.1 uncultured Coriobacteriales bacterium | reverse complement strand
CCTATTCAACGGCGTATTACTGCACCAGCATCAAACGACCGCACACCGGACAGGTGCTCAGCGGAGCTTCGCTGTGCAGCGCGATAATGCGATCGTGATCGAACTGAGCACGACACACGCTGCAACCGTTTTCTTGGAATATCGCCAGCGCAACACCTTTATTCTTGCGCGCCGCTTCCTCATATGCGCGCACAACATCGCCCGGTAACTGCGCTAACAACTGGTCGCGTTCGTCGTTAAGCGTATCAACCAAAACAGCGTACTCGTCGCGCGCTTTCGTGTGAAGCGACGTTAATTGTTGCTCTTTCGTGCGAATGTCGCCTAATGCCGACTGGATTTTGCGCGCAAGTTCGTCGGCGCGTTCAAGCTCAAGGAGTGCCTGTTCTTCCTCTTTGTGAAGCGCTTTGATACTTTCCTCAAGATGCTTAAGTTCTTCACTTCGCGCTGCAACAATATGGTAGTTGTTAGTGTTTTCATCAATTTCGCTTTGCGCGGCTTTTTGCTGCTCAAGAAGCGTTTTAATGCGCTCGGTAATCTGGCGTAAATGCGTTTCAATGCCGCGGGATGCCTGCCGAAGCGTTGCCTGCTTGCTTACCAACAGCGTAGCTTGCGCGCCCAATTTGCTAATATCTTCTTTTTCGGTATGACTATCAAAAGCGCTTCGTGCAGCTCTGCGCTTATTGTCAAGTTCTTGTAAATCGCGAAGCACTCTACATTGTTCAGGACTTGCATACATGGCATACCCTTTCTCTTAAACGCCGACAAACGATGCGCATTACGCAGCAAACCACACTGCGCACCAGCGCAAACGCACGCATTCGCAGCCGTACTCGCACAAACCACGTGCATCGCGCGTTAGCATCGACGCAGGTCAACCGCTAGGAAACACACTCCTTAAGCGCTTCCACAAAAGCTTCAACGTCGGCTTGCGACGTGTAGCGTCCAAATGAAATGCGCAACGAACCAAGCGCTTCATCTCCCGAAACGCCCATAGCAACCAGCACATGGCTTGGTTCAAGCGAATGCGACGCGCACGCCGATCCGCCCGACACACCAAAACCTTTCATGTCAAGGCGCAGCACCAGCGTTTCGCTTTCAAAGCCTTTCACCAGCACATGCACAATATTGGGAAGGTAGCTGCGCGACAAAGGCTCAACCTGCGTGGTGGCGCGCACGCCCGAAATTTTTGACAGCTGTTCGTACAAGAAATCGCGCATGTGCAGCTGACGCTCAAGTTCGTCTTCTTCATCTGCGGCAACTGCTTTTTCAGCCGCAGCAACAAAGCCTGCTATCCCCAGCAAGTTTTGCGTACCGCTACGCCGCGCTCCTTCCTGGCCGCCGCCCAGCAAATACGCGTTGTACGGAATGCGAGAGCGCACATACAGCGCGCCGACGCCTTTCGGACCACACACTTTATGCGCTGCAAAACTAGCCGCATCAACAGCACTTTCCGCAAAATTAAAAGGAATTTTGCCGAACGCTTGCACCGCATCGGTATGAAAGTACGCCTTGCAACTATGTGCAATGGCTGCCAGCGCTTCAATAGGTTGCAGCGAACCGATTTCGCTGTTAGCGCTTTGAATGGACACCAGCACAACACTTTCGTCCATCACATTTTGCAAACTATCAGGCGTAATGAAGCCCTGCGCGTTGGGATTGAGCGTAATAACATTATAATTGTGCGCTTTAAGGTATTTTGCCGCTTCCAATACCGCTTCATGTTCAATGGATGACGTGATAACCGTAGGTGTACCCTTAAAGCCAGCACGCTGCTTTTCGGCGTACGCAGCACTTGCGATGCCAATAAGTGCCGTGTTGTCGGCTTCGGTTGCGCCACCAGTGAAGATAATTTCTGACGGGCGCGATGCATGCACGAGGTTTGAAAAGCGTTTGCGCAAACATTCTAGCTGCTCAAACGCTAAACGACCCGGACTGTGCAAGGAATTGGGGTTCGCTTGACCTGTGCGCAGCGCTTCTTTGCCGCATACCAGATACGGTTCCATAGCAGCACGCGCTTCGTCGCACAAAGGAGTTGTTGCTGCCCAGTCGAGATAGACATAATCGTTTGAAACTGGTGTTGCCATAGTAATCCTTTTGTATAATCCTGCTGCGCAAAGCTCCTGCGTAGTGTTTTTGTATAAAGCCTCTGCGTAAAACCTTATGAGTAAAACTTTTGCTGCGCTTGGTAGCGTTCTTGGGTATCCTCACGCGCACGTGCGGCATACTGCGTATGCGCGTCCATTGCAAAACGAACGTGACGAACGTGACGAACGTAACGATCCCGCACGAGTGACGTTCCCCGCACGCGCTACTGCCACGCTCCACCTGCGGGAACACCATACACCGCTGCACCGCGCCGCTCGATTTCGCGCAGCTCAGCACTCACGTCACGGGCGCCAAACACCGCGCTTCCACATACAACGCGATTTGCTCCCGCACGCGCCACGAGTGCCACCGTATCGCGATTGATGCCGCCGTCAACCTCGATGCAAAGCTGGTGACGTCCACATTCACGCGCCATCGCGCGCACATCTGCCACGCGCTGCTCGGAGCCTTCGATATAGCCCTGCCCCGAAAAACCAGGCTCAACGCTCATCACAAGCACCTGATCGAGCTGCGCAAGATAAGGTTTCAGCACATCAACAGGCGTATGAGGCTTAATTGACACGCCCGCCGCCGCGCCCTGTTCATGAATGAGCTCAATCGCACAAAGCGTGTCGTGCGCGTCAAGCGTTTCTGCATGTATCGTAACGATATCACTGCCCGCGCGCAAAAACCACGGCAGTTCAACAAGCGGATTGTCAATCATCAAATGCACATCAAGCGGGATGCGCGCAAAAGGTTTCAGCTGCTTGATAAGCGGAATGCCCATCGTTAAGTTGGGAACGAAATGCCCGTCCATAACATCGACATGAATCACGCGCGCACCTGCATCTTCTATCTTCTGAACATCGTCTGCCATGTGCAGAAAATCGGCTGACAATATTGAAGGCGCAACACCAAAATGCGCGTAATCGGCTTTAAGCGTTTCGATAGCGTTCATGATAACCTCTCGCGTAGTTTTCACGCTTGTATTGTACCTCACTTGCGCAAAAGCGCGGTGCTCGTGCTAGAATTTAGTTGCAGTATCTTTGGAGAACAGCCGCGCGCGGTAAGGCGTGTTCACGCGCGGGAACCACGTTGATATGCGAGTTGCATGTACGGGCGCGTGCTTGGAATGTTTTGCTGGATGAACTGCGGTTGCGAAACTGCTTGCTTTGCGAAACTGCTTGCTTTGCGAAACTGGTTGCGGTTGTGTTCAAGGCGTGTTCGTGCGCACTCCATTCGTAAGATTTTTTGATGCGTATATAAGGGAAGGAGAATTGTTCATGCTACTTCCCTACACGCGAAGTTTTTTTACGTACCGAACGCCCTACGGCTGCATAACGCTG
>CAMPNZ010000088.1 GCA_946892075.1 uncultured Coriobacteriales bacterium | reverse complement strand
CCGAAAATTTTAGCGCGTGCATTGCGTCGGCTGAGCAGGCCAATCCGGTGCAAGCGAAACTGCTGGTGAAGTACGACCAGGCAAGCAATATGCTGGCGTCGCAGCTGGGCGCCAGCGGGTTCAAAACGCTGCGCAGCGAAATTAGTGAAGCGGTTGTGGAAGAGTACTGGGATGCGTTCTTCAAGAAGATGGAAGATTCGCGCAAGAAGTTGGGTGAAGCGGCTGATGGCGCGGGGGATCTTGCCGATGGCGCCACGAAGGCGGCCGATGGTGCGCGCACGCTTAACGACGCAACGGGCACCTTGGAGCGCTCGACTGGTACCTTGCACGATGGCTTGCAAACGCTTGATAAAGGTACCAGCACGCTTCGTGACGGGGCAACGCAGGCGGCAAGCGGCGCGGCTACGTTCACCCAAAAATGCGATGAACTGAACAAAGGTGCACAATCGCTGGAACGTGGGGCGGGCGCTCTGTCGCAAGGAAGTGCGCAGCTGGCGAAGCATTCCACGCAACTTGCGCAGGGCACGCAGAAGCTGCATCAGGCGGTGCAGGCAAACAACGCTGCCACGAAAAAGCAGTTTGAGCAGCTGCTTGCCGCTGCGTCGAAGCCGCAAGCAAGCAAGCAGAGCATTCTTACGATGCTGCAAGGCGTGGGGTCGTCGCTTTCAACACAGCAAGATGCGCTTGATAGCCAGCTTGCAAGCATTGCGCAGGGAGCAACGCAGCTATCGCAGGGCGCGCAGAAGCTTGAAAATTCGGCAGCTGACCTGCACAAAGGAACGCAAAGCATAAGCGGCGGCACAAGCCGTTTGGCGCAGGGTGCAACAGCGCTTTCGCAAGCAAACGAGCGCATTTCGCACGGAGCGCAAAGCTTGCACGAAGGCACCACGAAGGCGGCGAATGGAGCTGCTAGCTTGCATGACGGCGCGGGCAAACTGCACGACGGAGCGGGCAAATTAGCTGGTCGCATGCCCGATTTGACAGACGGTGCGAACAAACTGCATGACGGCTTGAATGAGGCGCACGACACCGCAAAGCTTGACAATCCGAAGCTGCACAGCACGATGATGAGCTCGCCGGTGGCACTTCACGAAGAAAACTTCACGACTGTGAACAATTACGGCACCGGGTTTGCGCCCTACTTCATTTCGATTGGGCTATGGGTTGGATCGCTGATCAGCACGTTCGTCATGCGTGTGCTGAACAGGCGCGCGTTGCTGTGCGGCATGAACCCCATTAAAAGCACGCTTATCAGCTACGTGCCGCTGGCAGTTGTTGGCGCAGCTCAGGCTGTTATTTTGATGCTCGTTATTCAGTTTGTGATTCGCCTGCAAATAAACAACGTGGGCGCGTACTACGGCCTTGGCATTTTAGCGGGCTGCGTGTTTATGGCTGTTATGCAAACTATCATTATGGCGTTCAAAGTGCCTGGTAGATTGGTTGCAATTATCCTGCTGATGCTACAAATTACCAGCGCGGCGGGCACGTTCCCCATTCAGATGACGCCGCCGTTTTTCCAAACGGTGCATCCTGCGTTGCCGATGACGTACTCGATTATGGGCTTGCGTCAGGCGATGGCGGGCGGCAATGGCAATGTGATGGTGTTCTCGGCGCTGATGCTGGTGGCTTTTGGTATAGTGGCACTTGCGCTTAGCAGCATCATCGCGCGGCACCGTCAGATGGTGCGCATGACCGACTTGCACCCGATTATCACGCTTGACTAGGTGTTTTGAAGCGACGTGTGAGGATTTGGGAAAAGCGGCACGGCAAGAACTTCGGGAAGAAGCGGCGCGGGAACGGGTTGCGCGTCGCAGGAGATTTTGATGCGGCGCGTGATGTTTTAGGAAGAAGCGATACTGTGAGCGTTTCAAAACATAAAGATACGAACGCAACAGAAGATGCCAACGGAAAAGGTGGAAACGTGGAACGTGGCAAAGTAGCAGGCAAACGCGTGGAACGCAGCAAAGCCGCAGGTAGCGGTGTAGATACCGCCATGCAATCTGCCAAACCAGAAGCAACCAAAAAATCGGATCGCACGCGCGCGGCGCTTCTTACGGCAGCGCTGGCCATTATCAGCAAAAAAGGATACAGCGCAACCACCGTTGACGAAATTTGCAAGGAAGCAGGCATTGCGAAAGGAAGCGTGTACTACTACTTCAAAACGAAGGAAGAAATTGGCGCGTGTATTTTGCAGGAACAAACAACGCAGCTGGTAGCGCTGCTGCAAGCATGCAAAAGCACGGGGGCTTCACACGAGAACATTACGAGCAGCTCGCACGAAATCGCTGGTCATCGTACAGAAACTGAGCGGTGTGCACATGCGGATCAGCGTGCTAGAACGGGGGAACGTAGCAACAAGGCAAGCCGCACGGCTGCCTCGGCTGGTGCTGGTCAGCGTGCTGAAACAGGCACCGATGCGCACCACGATACCGATGCGCGACAGGTTCTTACGGCCATGCTTGCCGCATTTTCCGATTTCGCGTTCAGCAATCCGCCGTTCACGCACTTCCTGATGCGCGAGCTGTGGCGCGAAGAACGCGCGTGGTCGACAACGATGCAAGCGCGTGAGCAGGAAGTAATTGAGCTCATCGCGCAGGAAATTCGCCTGGGTCAGCGCGAAGGCATCTATCGCAAGGAAATTGATGCAACATTTGCAGCTATCAGCATTATTGGCATGGTTATTACCAACACGTTGTACGCAACAGCACCGCATACTTACGAGCTGCTTACCAAAGAACAATTTCAACAGCGCGTTTTCGACTTCTCACATGCGGCGTTGTGCGTCTAACGTAAAGGCGCCACCACAGAAAAAAATGCACCGGCGCGGAACAATCCACACCGGCGCATCTCGACGCATCGCGTCACATCATTTCGCACCGTAACACAAAGCATCATGTCGCTTCGCACTTACGCTCAACTCCACGTTCACGCTGCATGTTCACGCTGCGCGGTCTGCGTGTTCGCGCTGCCCGCTCGTGATGCACGTTCACGCTGCGCGTTCACACTCCACCCCCCCCGCTTACGCAGGCGTTTTGCGCGACTGGCACGACTGGCGCAACTGGCGCAACTGGCACGCTCTAGTGCTCGGGATAAAACCCGCTAGGCGCATCACTCAGGTTGATAATGATGTTCTTCACCTGCGTATATGCTTCCAAAATCGACAGGTCGGTTTCACGGCCGATGCCCGACTTCTTCACGCCACCAAACGGCGCGCCGCCAGGCACTTGATTGTAGGTGTTTACCCACATGCGGCCGGTTTCAATGGCACGCGACACACGCAGCGCGCGCGTAATATCGCGCGTCCAAACCGCACCGCCCAAGCCGTAGTCGGAATCGTTGGCAAGCTTCACCACTTCGTCCTCGGTCTTGAACTTCATAATCGCAGCTACGGGGCCAAAAATCTCCTCACGCGCAACACGCATATCGTTCGTTACATTGGTAAGCAGCGTTGGCTTGAAGAAGCAGCCCTTCGCTAAATCGCCCTCGGTATTACGCTCGCCACCTGCGGCAATCGTAGC
>CAMPNZ010000087.1 GCA_946892075.1 uncultured Coriobacteriales bacterium | reverse complement strand
GCACATTGTGCGTGGTGCGTGCGTTGGCGGCGCGCACCACGCACAATGTGCGGTTCATGTTTCGATTGTTTTAATATTCTATACTTCTTAAGATATGCTCTCATTCGTAAAAAATTTCGCTATACTTACTATTCATAATTATACTTGTTTATTGAAAGAAATTGAGTATATAAAGAGGAGTGCTCGCGTGGGAAATTCGTACAAATCAACCATGAACTTGCCAACAACAACGTTTTCGATGAAGGCAAACCTTGCTCAAAATGAGCCTAAGCGTCTTGAAAAATGGGATGAACAGCACATTTACGAGCAAATACTTGAAAAGAACAAAAACGGTAAGCCTTTCGTGTTACATGACGGGCCTCCGTATGCGAATGGGCCTATTCATATTGGCCATGCATTCAACAAAATTCTGAAAGACTTCGTGATTAAAAGCCATGCTCAGCAGGGGTATTTCACGCCGTATGTGCCCGGATGGGACTGCCATGGTCAGCCTATCGAGCACATGGTTGAGCAAACGCTCGGCAAAGAAAAAATGGCGCAAATCGATCAGGTAACGCTGCGCCGTTTGTGTCGCCAATGGGCTGAAAAATATGTCGATATTCAGCGCAAAGGCTTCAAGCGCCTCGGTGTGAATGCAGCGTGGGATACGCCGTATCTTACCTTTCAGCATAATTACGAATCAGGCAACGTTGAAATTTTCAAGAAGATGTATCTTGATGGCTCGGTTTATCGAGGTCGCAAGCCTATTCACTGGTGCAAAAATTGTCATACGGCACTTGCTGAAGCAGAAATTGAATACTCAGACGAAACCTCAAGTTCGCTGTATGTGCGCTTTAAAATGGACAGCATTCCCGATGCGTTTGCACACGCTGGGCTGAAAGAAACCCTGTGGGTACTTATCTGGACAACTACCGCGTGGACGCTTCCTGCAAATGCGGCAGTATGTGTGGCTCCTCATGCGCGCTACGTGTGCGTGCGCGCGCAAAATCACGCTATGCTGATGGCGCAAGAACTTGTTGAAAAAGTTGCGCAGCTTCTTTCGTGGGATAACTACGAGCTTTTGCGTGATTCAAATGGGGAAGTAGTGTCGCTTGAAGGCATCGAGCTTACGGGGCTTACCTACGAGTGCCCTGTCATCAAAGAGCACCACGGCAGCTTCATTTATGGCGACCACGTAACGCTTGACGATGGTACGGGTGTTGTTCATACGGCTCCTGGTCATGGTGTTGACGACTATTTGGTTGGCTGCAAGTTTAATATTCCGGTATACATGCCGGTAGATGACAACGGCAAGCTTACCAAAGACGCAGGTGAGCGCTTCTGCGGCTACGACACTGACGACGTTGCGCCCGACATGATTGCCTATCTTAAAGAAGAAGGAACGCTTGCTGGTGCGCTTGAAATTACGCACAGCTATCCGCATTGTTGGCGCTGCCATCAGCCAGTAATCTTTCGCGCTACCGACCAGTGGTTTGTGTCGATGGACAAAACCAATTTGCGCACATCCGCACTTCACGCCATCGACAACGACGTTCAATGGGTGCCTGCGTGGGCAAAAAATCGCATTGGTGCAATGGTTAGCGAGCGTCCCGATTGGTGCATTTCGCGCCAGCGCTCCTGGGGCGTTCCCATTCCTGTGTTTACGTGCAGCAAGTGTGGTGAAGTGGTTGCTACCGAGCAAAGCTTCGATGCGGTTATTGCGCTCTTTGAAAAAGAAGGTGCTGATGCGTGGTTTAGCAAAAAGCCCGAGGAGTATCTGCCCGCCGACGTGTGCTGTGAAAAATGTGGCTGTCATACGCTTATTCCTGAAAAGGACATCTTGGATGTGTGGTGGGAATCGGGTGTGTCGCACACGAGCGTGTTGAAGCATCGCAGCGCAGAGGGCCTGTATTTCCCTGCGGATATGTATCTGGAAGGCTCCGATCAGCATCGCGGTTGGTTCCAGTCGTCGCTGCTTACGAGCATTGGTGCGTATGGATGCGCGCCGTACAAATCGGTGATGCATTGCGGCTTTACCGTTGATGAAAACGGCGAAAAGATGAGCAAATCGAAGGGCAACGGCGTTGATCCTGCCGATGTAACCAGCACGTTTGGTGCTGACATTTTGCGTCTGTGGGTTGCAAGCGTTGACTATTCGCAAGACGTTCGCGTGTCTGATTCCATATTAAACCAGGTAGCAGGAACGTATCGTCGTTTCAGAAACACGCTACGCTTCATTTTGGGCTCGCTGGGCGACTTCGACTTCGATGCCGATGCCGTTTGCAACTTTGAGCAGCTTACCGCGCTTGACCAATGGATGCTCTGTTCGCTTCAAAACTTGCTTCATGCTGTTCAAGCGGCCTATGATTCCTACAAATTCCATACTGTATATCGCTTAATTTACGATTTCATGGTTGGCGATTTATCGGCTGTGTATCTTGAAGCAATCAAGGACCGCCTGTATTCTGAAGCGCCGAACTCGCCGTTGCGCCGCAGCGCGCAAACAACGCTTGCCAATGTACTTGAGGTGATGGTACGCATTCTTTCGCCTATCATCACGTTTACTGCTGAAGAAGTGTGGGAGAACTACCCGCAATCGCATTTGCAACGCCCTGGGCGCCCCGAAAGTGTTCAGCTTGCAGGATGGCCTGATGACGCAAGTTTCTTCCCCGTGATTCCTGAAGGCGCGCGGGAACGCATCGCCGCACGTTTTGAGCGTGTTTTTGAAGTGCGCGATGTTGTTCTTAAAGAGCTTGAAGAAAAGCGTGCAACAGGTGAGCTGGCAAAAGCGCAGGAAGCAGCAGTACACATTTACGCGAATAGTGAGCATCTTGATGCGTTGCGTGCGCTTGATGGAGCAGGCGTTGAGGAGCTTTTGGTGGTATCTGAAGTGCACTTACATGAAAGCGCCGATGACGCTATTACGGTTGAAATTCAGCATGCGAAGGGCGAGAAGTGTCCGCGTTGTTGGAATTATCGCAGTTTAGGAGCGCAAAGCGACTATCCTGAAGTGTGTGAGCGCTGTGCGCAGGTCCTTCGCGCAATCGACTATCACGCCGAGCGCTAGAAGGGAGTGTGCGTGAACACGTCAAGCAGCGATACGGTAGCTTCTTCCACCAGCACTTCGCACGAAAGCGGTTCTCTTCGGAGCAGTTCTCACGGGAACGCTTCCCTTGGGAGTGCATCGCATCAGCCTAAAGCGCGAACGTGCAAAGGTGGGCGGGTGCTGGCGCTTGTGCTTATTAGCATTGCGGTGCTGGTTGTTGACGCACTCACCAAGCGCTTGGTTTCACACGTAAGCGAAGGAACGCTGATTGCTGGCCCGTACCTGGGGCTTTTCGACATACGTTTCGTGAAAAACACCGGTGCAGCGTGGGGAATTTTCAGCAATGCTACGTTTATACTTGGCGTATTTTCGGTTGTGCTGTGCACGGCAGCGTTCGTGTACTTTTTAACGGCGCATCACCGCATGAACTGGGCACAAACCATTGGCCTTGCGCTTATTATCGGCGGCGGCTTTGGCAACGCTATCGATCGTTTTGCGCTAAGCTACGTGGTTGATTTCATCGAAACAACCTTTATCCAATTCCCCATATTTAATGTGGCTGATATGGGTGTTACCTGCGGAATCGTCATTTTTTTGTGCGGACTGTTTTTGCAGCCACCGCGCTTGCACCCGCACCCGGACGCTCAAGTTGGTGCAACGCACGCACATGGCGAAGCGTCGCACGCTCAAGCAGACGTAACACACACTCATACGCTGCCCTCTTTTGCGCTATGAGTGTGT
>CAMPNZ010000086.1 GCA_946892075.1 uncultured Coriobacteriales bacterium | reverse complement strand
CGCAAAGCGACGTTGACGATGCGCAGAAAACTGCACAAGAAAAGCAACAAGTAGCGCAAGGCGCTAAGGAGCAACTTGCCGTCAAACAGCAGCAAGTAACACAAAAGCAAGCCGAGCTTACCGAAGCGCAAAAGAATCTTGAAAAAGCAAAAGAAGCTGAAGAGCAAGCAAAACGCACCGAGGCAGAAAAATTCCAACAGCTTGAACAAGCAAAACAAGCAGAAAAAGACGCTCAAGCGGCCGTTGATACAAAAACAGAAGCTCACAAACAGCTTACGGAACAAAAAACCCGCCTTGTTGACGAGCAAAAAACTGCTCTTGAAGAAGCTCAACGCAAAATGAACGAAGCGCAAGATGACAGCATTGCAAAAGAACGCCTTAAAAGTGAAGCAGATGCTGCACTTGAGAATTACAAAGATAAAGTAGCAAGAACAAGAAAAGATATTAGCTCATTGCCGGGAAAAATTACCCAAGCAACTAGTGAGCTTGAACAAGCACAAATCAAGAAACTTCAGGCAACACTTGAGAAACAACGTTTAGAGAAATCTGGAAAGCAAAACGAGCAAGACACTCAAACTAAACTAGCAACCCTCACGAAAACTATTGCTGAACAGGAAGAAGCTATAAAACAAAAGAAGCCAATTGTGCAAGCTCTTACTGACCAGCACATCGAAGCAAAAGACACGTTACAAAAAGCAGAAACCGAAACTAAAAAACTGGAGCAAAAAGCACAAGAGGCACAACAAAACTATACAGCTGCCAATGAAGCACACAATACGCTTACCGATAGACTTACCACATTAAAGCAGGAACACCAAGCGGCGCGCGAGGCGCTTGATGGCTCAATTACCCAAGCAGCACAAGAGCTTGACGGGCTTAAGCAAACGCTTGCCGAAAAAACAGGATTGCGGGGAACGGCTGAGGAAGCACACGAGAAAGCTGTAAATAACAAAAACACGCTTGAGCAAGATCGACAAGTACAAGAAACTGCCTTTACTCCTCTTCAAACAGCTGTTCAAGAAATGAGCGCAGAACTTGAACGCAATAAACAAGAAGTTCAAAAACTGGAAGATGAAGCGCAACAAGCACAACGGCACGCCGAACAGGTTCAACGAACGTACGCTCAACAGCAGGCTGCAAACAATCAAGTACAAAACAATGCACAAGCACAAAACAATATGCAAGCTGGCAGTCCCCAACAAAATGATCCGCACAATAACGCGCAAGCAGGTGCGGGAACAGGCTCGAACGCCAACCAAAACACACCTGGCACCACGCAAAACTCCGCAAGCACGAACCAAAACACACAGCAGCAAGGCAATAACGCAGCCGCAGCACCTGAAAGCAAACCTTCGGCACAAAAACAGGTACAAAAACAGGTACAAAGCGGCGCTCAAAGCAAAACCAAGCAGCAAAAACAAAGTCCGTCAGCAGGTGTAACGCCGAATCGCGCAAACGCAAGTGCAAGCGCGAACACTAACGCACAGCTAAGCAAAAACGCAACAAGCGCGAACGGCAGCTCCGCGCCTATGAATGCCAATCGCGATACGCTGGCCCTGGCGGCTCATGCGCAGGTAAAGTACGGAAAAGATGCACAGAACAAAAACAAGCAAGCAAATGCTTCTTCGCAGCAAGGCGCTGCCATGCCAAAAACAGGCGACTCAGCTGCGGTAACCTTGGCACTGACGCTGTTTGCAGCTGGCATTACCACGCTGGGCGTTCGCACAATGCGCACACGCCAAGCTCGTGCAGCATCAAAGCGCCACTAAAGCGCAACACCGCACAAGTACACTCCACTACACGCCACAATGTACCCGTCGCATTGTGGCGTGTTTGGTTCTAAGCGTGCGTTCACCGGCAAAACATCACCTTTTTTGTACACTTGCCAAAAAATTTTGCCTCGCACCAAAAAAAATTTTCACGGCGCACATTTCCCGCGCGCGAGGCGTCACGCAAAATCCACGCTCACTATTCCCCTTCTGACAAGGCATTATGCAATAAATCGTTTAGTGTACCCCCCCCCCGATAATTCTTTGTAAATAGAAATGTACAGAAATACGCTAAAATGACTAAGATTCTGAACTATTTATAATCATTCTTAATCAAATTGTACAAGCTTTTGGTATAATCAGACTGAATATAGACACGCCTTACCTGTTCACGGTAAACATACGAAATCGTTTTATGGAAAGGGTTATCATGAGCAAGAAGAATTTAGGAAAACACGGTCGCACCACCAGCCAAAGCAAAGCGCGCACTTTGCACGCAATGAGTATAGGAGCAGCGGGCGCTCTTGTGGGAGCATCGCTTGCTTTAGGTGTTACACCAGGGGGAACGCCGCTTGCTCATGCTGATAGCGCACCTACAACGCCTACGCCTGCAACAGCACAGCCGAAAGCGCAAACGCAGAAGCCAGACGCTCCGAAGGCTGGTGAAGCAAAAGCTGGTGCAGCAAATGGTGCAAAGAAAGCGTCCGTCCAAGGTGCTCAGGGCCCGAAAACTCAAGGCGCTTCTACTGTGCAAACGGCCAAAAACCCTGTTCCGGTAACGAATCTTATAGCAAAGGTTGACAAAGGCGCTAACGCGAAAGTGCAAGATCGTGCAGCCACACCTGACCCCGGCCCTCAAGCCAATCCTGAAATTACGCTATCGAATGAAACAAAAGACACGCTTCCTAACATGTACGCATGGGGCTCTTCCAGCAATGTCTATATTGAAAGCGGACAGAATCAATCCGTTACATTTAAGTTTGCTGCACCAAAAGATGGAACAAAAATCACGAAGGTAGCTATTTTCCCCGATAATAACATTGGTATTAATAGTGACAACGCAAAGAAATTTGTGGAGTACAGGTCGGACAACCTAAAAGCGCATCAAGCTTATTCTGGCGAATATGCATTTACCGCAGCCGCTGACGGCTCTGCTACCCTTACTATGAGTAAGCTTTATAGAAATAACAATATGGCAGCTTCGGGCTATGCTGCCAACCGTTGCATTTATGTGTTTGGCACAAAAGATGGGCAGGAAGTTTTGCTGTACACAACGAACATCGTGCGCGCCGCAACACTTATTCCACCAAAAAAGACTGGCTCGATTGTTCTAAAGTACGATCAAAAGCTTGAAGAGAGCGAAATCCAAAAGAAGCTTAAAGAAGCTTTGGATGCTCCTACTGAGGCTAAGGATAAGAAGACATCGCAACCGTTGTCGGTAAAAGAACAAATTGCTGCTGCAAGTCAGGCATTTGGCGTGGGTGTGCGCGATGAAAAAAGAAATCTTACTACGACACCCGATGACCCTGAGAAAAAGATTGTTATTACTGATAAACAAGCATATGACGATAAAGAAGTAGACAAAATTAACACGGTAACATCGAAACCAGGCGAAAAACCCACCTATCAAACTGGCGTGTATAACCTTAAGACCTACCTGGTCTCCGACCTCGGCTACAAGTCTGACGTGCTGCCCCTTACCATTGCTCGCTACGACACGCGCATTGTCAAGCCAACCGTTGAAGACCCAGACAACGTTTCGCAAGAAGTAAAAGCCGATATTAAAAAGAAGCTTGCACAGCTTAATCATGTGTCACAAGACAAGGTGACCATTGACGCTGACGGAAAATTTACCATCAGTTTCGACGGTGTGGATGCTGCGGACGCGCCTAAGATTGCACTGCGCGACCTCGTGTTGAAGAAGCTTGAGGAAAAGGATATTTCTGTTCCTGCGAATGACAAAGCAACCGTTGTTTACAACCCACTTGGCTACTCCAATGCCGAGCTTGAACGCATTAAGCAGTCGATTCTCGACGCAAACAAAGATAATAAAGATCTTGGTCTTACCAGCACAGATCAAATTACGCTTGAATATATTAAAGGCGACATTACTGGAGCTGGTAAAGCTAATCAGGGTATTTCAAACGGTCAGCAGGAAAATAAGATTACCGTTAAGATTAAGACCGATAAAGCCTATGCTGAGTTTACTTCTGACGTAAAACAAAATAAATTAACGCGCCTTGTAGATATCCGCAAAGATTACGACGTTTCGTGGGACAAGACTAAGATTGATGGTCGCAATACCGACGAAGGCATTTCTTGGAG
>CAMPNZ010000085.1 GCA_946892075.1 uncultured Coriobacteriales bacterium | reverse complement strand
TGCTTTACGATTGAACCGATGGTAAATGCGGGAAAAGCCGACATTGATATGTCCGATCCGAACGGTTGGACTGTGCGCACCAAAGATGGCTCGAAGAGCGCGCAATGGGAAGTGCAACTTGTTGTTACAGAAAGCGGCTACGAGCTTATTTCCTGGTAGAACGCGCAAATCGTGCCAAATGGCGCAGTAGGCGGCGTTGGTGCGGCATTGCGGTGCGGGAGTTGGCGCAGGCAGCATCGCGAAACGGAGCGGGAGTTGGCTTTGATTTGCGGTTTTACTTTGTGTCATTTTTTGATATAGAATGCCGCGATTGATGCTACGACAACTTAAAATTTGAGTTGCAAAAAGCCAAAATTTTAGCTGCAAAAAGCTCTGCCGTGAGCTATAAAAAACTCAGATTTGAATTGCAAAAAGCCAAAATTCCTGATGGCAAGCATACATTACAGGATGCAGAAAGCAAGTGATAGCATGAACAAACCTTTAACGGGCGAAACCGCCAAAACAAGCCAAGCGGGCCAAACGAACCAAACAAGCCAAGCGGGCCAAACGAACCAAACAAGCTGCTCTAGCCTAACTGACACGCGCGGAAAAAGTGCCCAGCGTATGGCGCTTTTGCGTGCTTACATGCGCGAACATAACTTAGATGGGCTGCTTATTCGTACTACCTCTAACATTACCTGGCTAAGCGCCTTCGATGATGTGTTTGACGACGAACAGGCGCATTGCATTCTTCTTACGCAGGATGGCGCTGTGTTGCACACCGATTCTCGCTACTACGACGCGTGCGTTGCTGCTGCTCAAAAAGGTGAAGCGCCGCTGAGTGTTTCTATGGAACGTGCAGCTCACGGCCGTGTTGCAATAAATGTTCTGAAAACGCAGCATGCAAGCGATGACGCTTTTGCGCTTGGTATTGAAGACACGATGACCTTGCGCGAATATCAGCCCTTGCGCAATTATGCTGCTTTTGAACTGCCGCGATTAACGCTTCACGAAACGTCTAATGTGGTACTGAAAGCGCGCGGCGTAAAAGATGCAAGCGAAATTGCGCGTTTGCAGGCGGCGCAAGATGTAACCGACGCTGGCTTTTCCCACATCATTTCATGGATGAAGCCGGGCATGACCGAGCGTGAAGTTCAAATTGAGCTTGAAGATTACATGATTCGTCACGGCGCATCGGGCCTGGCGTTTCGCTCGATTGTTGCTGCCGGTGCGAACGCAGCAACAGCTCATGCCGTTCCCGGCGAAACCAAGCTTGAGGCTGGTCAGTGTATCGTTATGGATTTTGGCGCCGCAGCGTATGGATATTGTTCCGATATGACGCGTTGCGTGTTTTTGGGCGAACCATCTGCGAAAATTAAGGATGCGTACACCGTGTTGCGCCGTGCGAATGAAACGGTTCAGGCGCGCTTGCAGGTTGGCATGACGGGCAAGGAAGCGCACGAAATGGCAGAGCAAATTCTTGCCGAAGGCGGATATGAGGGACGCATGGGGCACAGCTTAGGGCACGGCGTTGGCATCGATATTCACGAAGAGCCCGTGTTGGCGCCGCGCAACGATCAGCCGCTGGTAGAAGGCAACGTCGTTACGGTTGAGCCGGGCATTTATATTCCGGGCGAGTTTGGTATGCGTTTGGAAGATTGCGGCGTGCTTACTCATGAAGGTTATAAGGTGTTTGGCAAATCAACTCATGAAATGGTTATAATTTAATGCACCTATGCATGCGCGGTGGAGCGGTTGCGATACTGGTGGCGGTTGCACTCAGGAGCGGTTGCGACGCAGTGGAGCGATTGCGACGCGGTGGAGCGGTTGCGACGCAGTGGAGCGATTGTACGCTACGCCAATGATTTCGAAAACGCATGCGTGTAAACGAGAAGATTCTCCTTGCATGAGCAGGGCGAACACGATTATCTGCATCATGCAGGGAGGTTAAGAATGGCAATTTCAACAGCCGATTTCAAAAACGGAATGTGCATTATCAACAACGGCAAAATGTGCACGATTGTTGAGTTTCAGCACGTAAAGCCTGGTAAGGGCGGCGCTTTTGTGCGCACGAAGCTGCGCGACATCAAAACGGGTCGCGTTGTCGATTACACGTTCAACGCAGGCGTGAAGTTCGACAGCGTTCGTCTTGAGCAGCGCACGATGCAATACCTGTACAACGACGGCGCCGATTACAATTTTATGGATACCAGCACGTATGAACAGCTTGCCATTGGCAGTGACATTGTGGGTCCTGCGGCAAAGTGGCTGAAGGAAAACGACGAAGCGACGCTCCAATACGCAGGTGGCGAGCTTATTGAAGTTGAACCTCAAATGTTTGTCGAGCTTGAAGTAACCGAAACCGAGCCTGGTTTTAAGGGCGATACCGTTCAGGGCGCAACGAAGCCGTGCACGCTTGAAACGGGCGCCGTTATTCAGGTTCCTATGTACATTGAAGTGGGCGATACCGTGCAGGTAGATACGCGCGATGGCCGCTTCATGAAGCGCGTGTAGCCTGGCATTTTCGCAGGTAGGAACGGGTGCGAGTTGTACCGTTCGCGTCGCACGCGCCGCACTGTCGCACCACCGTTCCTGTCGCACCGTCGCACCGCCGTTCGCATTGCCAGCGCCGCGTTGCTAGTACCACAAGCGCCTCGCGCGTGCACATGCGCAAACATCGTTAAAGAAGCAGGTGGATCATGGAATTTAACTTTGACACAGCATTAACGCGTGCCGATGCTCTGCAAGGGCTTCTTGAGCGTTGGAAGCCTGTGCACGATGCGCCTGATGCGCTTCCTCTTCAGAATGCGTACGGCCGCACCGCCGCCATCGACTACCGAGCTTCGTACAATTTGCCTGTTCACAGGGTATCTGCCTTCGATGGCATTGCCGTTTCTTTCGACCATTTTACCAGCAGCATGCCCGCGCTTGAGCATTGGAAGCGCGGCGTCGATTACGTTTTGGCTGATACAGGTGACGATTTTCCCGATGAATTCGATACCGTCATTGCTATTGAAGCGGTGCGGTTTGATGCGGATGGCACCGTGCATGTCGACCCGAACGAGCAGGTAAAACGTGGCCAGAACGTGCGCGCTGCGGGCACGTATATGAAGCAAGGCGAGCTTATTTGCGCTGCTGGTGAGCGCATCACGCCAGAAATCGCGGCGCTGCTTGCCGCTTCGGGACACACGGTGGTGCAGGCAATCCGCAAGCTGCGCGTTGGGTATATTCCTACGGGAACCGAACTGGTTGCGCCTGGTGTTGTTCCTGATCGCGGGCAGAATGTTGAAGCGAACAGCACGATGATTCGCGGTTTCGCACAGCAGTGGGGCGCTGCGTTTTGTGCCTACCCAAAAATCAACGACGATCGTGACGCGCTTAAAGCTACCTTTGAACAGGCACTTTCCGAAAACGATGTAGTTCTCATTAATGGCGGTTCGTCGCGCGGCTCCGAAGATTTTAATGCCGATTTGGTGAAGGAGCACTCCGAGTACTTCACGCATGGTGTGCGCTGCGCTCCTGGCAGACCCGTGGGAATTGCCCTGTGCAAAGGCACTGTTGCACTTAATGTACCTGGCCCTATAATTGCTGCGTGGCTGTGCTGCGATTGGCTGTTGCGCGGCATCATCGATTTTTATTACGGCGCGCCGCACACACAGCGCGTGCGCACTCCTGTTGTTCTCGATTCGCATATTAAAGCTCCCAAATGGGGCAGTTTTGTTGCTCGCGTTGTGCTGACCTGCGTCGATGGAACGTGGCATGCGCGCGCTGCATCAAAAGACTCAACGCTTCCAACAACGCTGTTAGCTCCGCACGCGTTGGTAACCGTTCCGCAGGGAAGCGTTTTTGAGCCTGGTAGCACGGTTGTTGCCGAGGTGCTTCGTGATTTACCTCGATAATGCAGCAACAACGATGGTGAAGCCGCCCCAGGTGGCGCGTGCCGTTCAAGAAGCACTGCAACATTTTGGCGGCGCTGGTCGCAGTGTGCACTCCGCGTCGCTTTCTGCCGATGAAACGGTGTACGAATGCCGCATTGCGCTTGCGCGCTTGTTTGGCCAGCCTCACCCCGAGCGCGTGTGCTTCACACTCAACATCACGCAGGCGCTCAACATGGTTATCGCAGGTCTTTTGCGCACAGGCGACCACGTTATCACCACGGCGGCGGCGCATAATTCGGTGCTGCGGCCGGTGTTCGCGATGCGCGATACGCGTTGCGTGGAAGTAAGCGTTGTGCCCGTTCTTCCCACGGGAGAGCTGAATTACAAGGCCTATGAGCAGGCATTTAAGAAGAACACGCGCCTTGTTGTGCTGCCGCATGCGTCAAACGTGACGGGCGATGTGTACGATATTGAAGCGCTAGGCGCGATT
>CAMPNZ010000084.1 GCA_946892075.1 uncultured Coriobacteriales bacterium | reverse complement strand
TGCGCAGGTGTCTGAACACTCGCTTGCATACCTGCACTCTTAGCTGACGTGGCGTTCTGCGCTTGAGCATTTGACACCGGTGCTGTTAGGTTTTTAGCGTTATCTGCCGAAGTCTGCGCTTGATGTGCCGGCGTATTTGCTTGTTGCGGAACAAAATTTTCAGGCATAAGCGTATACGCAAACATCGACAAATCGCTTACTGTCACTGACGCTTTCCCATTTTTAACTGGTACAAATTGCTTAGTAATTTCACCTGATTGATGCATATGCCAAACCGCTACAAAACGTCCATCACTTGCTTTAGGAACGCTCAAGCTAAATGATAAAGCACCAAAGTTATCATGCTTCAATTCCTTGTTCGCTATCATCGAAACATCAAATAAAACTGCCTTACTGCTATCACCCAGCTTTGACATCTCATTCAATACCGTGGTGTATTGGGCCTTATATTCCGAAGAAAGCGCTGATGGCTCAAGCGTTGCGCACACAATTTGTGGCTTTTCCGCCGCCTGTGAAGCAGCATTCTTTAACGTAACTTCGCTTAACTGTACACGCGGTGCATCTTTCGGCAATGCGCGCGAAGCTTGCAATATTTCCTGATACGGTTTTATTTCATTCAGGATTGCGTGCAAGCCCGTATCACTACCCTGCTCCTCTGTAATATTAAGAACCGCTGGAACTACGGGTGTTGCATCAGCTTCTGCAGCCTGTTCCGTAGACTTAACAGTATCGTTTTTTGCTGGTGAAGTAGCGTTGGCATTCTCCGTTGACGGAGTGGCATTTGGAAGTGGACTAAGGCTTGGAACAGGGCTAACATCAGGAAGTGTGCTCGGTTGCTCGGTTGTTGTGCCGGGCTGGTCGCTACCGTGACCTGACGTGCCAGACTGGTCGCCGCTATGTGTATCAGACTTCTGAGCAGCTACGACAGTAATTTTTGTGTCCGTATTGGAAGAGTCAGCCAGTTTATCGCGCTGGTTTTGCAACAGCTTAAGCTCTTTCAGCGTTGTTTCATAGCTCAGTGTTGTGAGTGCAGGTAATGTGCTTACATCAAGCATTTTCAGGTTCTCAAGACTTGTTACGTCAAGTGTACTTAAGCTGGGAATTAACTTCACTTCTACACTTTGAGCATCTCCTGATACGTCAAGAACTTCTAAACCGTCAAACGCAGCATCAAATACATATGAAACATCTGCACTCGTGCTCGTAACATTTAAAATAGCGGGTTGAGAACATACCTTATACGCTGCACGGATATCGTCAAACGTCATCTTGTCTGCTTTTATGTTTAATTGCGCCAATTTAGTATTACGCTCTATACTCCAGTGTGACGTAAATGAACTAAGGCCTAAGGTAGAGCATTTTGCATTGTCGCGCACTTCTGCGGTTGAAAGCTGCTTATTATTCAAAAGATCTATTTTCTTAGCATTCGTATCGATAATGCTTGCAGTTTTCAGCTGCGGCGATTGCGCAAACGATAATCCTAGTTTATCTGCTTTATCAATTGCGCAATGCTCTACATGAATTTCTTGCAACGCAGGCACATTAGCACTTTTAAGCGCAAGCGAAATCTTTTTTGTATCCGTACCTATTACCACAAGCTGCTCAAGAGCACGATTTTGCGACACATCAAGGTGCGGAATGCCAGCGCCATAACACTCAAGCTGTTTAAGTTTTGAAAGTGATGCAACATTCAATGCGTCAAGCGCTTCATCACTTTGCACAACGAGGGTTGTAAGCTGGGTATTCTTAGACAAGTCAAGATGTATCGTGCGCGCCGCCTGCTGATTAGAGCTTGCGTTGCCCGCAAACTTAAACACTTTCAAATTTTTCAAGTGCTCGATACCTGCAAATGAATATATGGCATGCTCTGCGTCAAGCTTTGCCGTGCGGTCAAACGCCTGCGCGGAACCTGATGGCGCACCACATATTTCAAGCGTTGTAATCTTGTCAAGCTCATCAGCGCTTAATGCACCGTCGTTGTTGGTATCAAAGCGCTTCATATACGCGCATAACGCTTTGTCAGGAAATAAGGTAGCTAAGGGCTGCGCAGAAGCTTCCGCAGATCCTTGCACATCAAGCGTTAGTTCTACTGAAAGGCAATCGTTCGTATCGTCTCCAAAACGATACTTATACGTAACAGCAGACGATGGATTGGTTACCGTTAACGTTGTTCCCGATAGCGTGGCATTTTTAAGATCTTTTATACATGATGTATCGATTGAAGGAGCATAGGTTTTCAAATCAATGCTGTTAGACGCCGATGTAAGGTGTACTTGTTGCGTTGTTTGATCGCCAATAAGCATCTCAGGAATATTCTCGCCGAACGTAATGCCAAGCAAAGCGGCGTTACTTATGTCAAGGTTTTTCAACTGCTTACATGCCGACACATCAAGCATATGCAGCGCGCTTTTTTGTACGTAAAGCTGTTTCAAATTGGTGCACGAAGAAATATCAAGCTTCTGAACAGCGCATTGTGAAACATTCAGCGTCTCTAAATTCGACAAGCCAGCCACATCAAGCTGCCTTATCTTCGTGTTAGAAACATTAACATTGGTAAGCGTCGATGTTTTTGGCAAGCTAACAGCTGCAAGGTTTGTATTAAAGCACTGCACATTCTTAAGTGCCGTATTATGTGAAAGATCAAGCTCGCCTTCCAAGCCTGAACCATTCACAGTAAGTTCTTCAAGCTTAGTATTATGCGAAAGATCAAGGTGTTTGAGGGCTGCCCACGTACCATCAAGTTTTTTAAGCTGAGTATTCTTGCTTACGTCAAGCTTAACAGTTTTCAGGCTATCGCCAGGTGTTCCAATAAAATGAAGCTCTTCGAGTGCGGTAAGGTATTCAATGCCTTTGAAGTCGTACACATCGCTTTGCGCACCGCCCGATACCCAATCGATATTAAGGCGCTTAGCGCTTGCAATTTCGTCAGCGCTTAATTTTTTGTCACCTGCGACACCTGTTGATTGCGGCGTATCAACATATTTTTCGATAAGGCTGCGAAACATTGCATCGGGAAAATGTTCTGCATCAATCGGAATAAGATTTTGTTGCGATTGTTGCGGCGGATTTTCTTGCTGCGTTTGCGCAGATGGCGTGCCCCCTTGCGGTTCAGTGGCGCCTTGCGCATATGACGCAAATGCAGAAAAAGCACATATTGAAAGCGCACACGTAGCTAAAGCACCCCACAAAAACGCACCGCGTGCACAACTGACCTTTCGCAGAGGTTGCGGCTGAGTTTTCCTGGATTGTTTTAGCTGTGATGCCTGTGTAAAACGGTGGTCCAACAGCATAAACTCTCCTTCATGACACCCTCCCTGGCAATAACTCGTCTCACAGTTAATTATACTTATTTGAGATAATTCGTATACGTTCTTCAAGAAAAAATTGCATTCTTGCGCGTGAATTTTTTGCAATGCACCGACCGCTGAACGCTTAAGAAGCGCTGCAATATGTTAGTGTAAGAGCAACACAAGGTATCACTCGATTACGCGGCATGATGCGTAACACTGTTGTAATCGGGCAGCTTATACAGGAAATTATACCGGCACTTCGTAATGTTAGGAACGCATATGCGCATATCACACATGCCCGCAGGTTCAGATACACACACGCTCGCAGCTGAGAATGAATCTTCCGCAAGCACGCGGGCGCAAAGCACGAGCAAGCAGCACTCGGCGCACTATCCGGAAAAATGCCAGCTCCCAAGCCATATTCACGGCTTTAGTGTTGTGTCATGCGAAAAGCTTCCCGAAATTGATGGTTGGGCATGGGTGCTGAAACACGACGCATCGGGCGCGCGCTTGCTCTACCTGCAAAATGACGACAACAACAAGGCATTTGCTATCGGTTTCAAAACGCCACCAAACAACAACACAGGCGTCTTTCACATTCTTGAACACTCGGTGCTGTGCGGCTCGAAGCGGTATCCCGTAAAAGAACCCTTCGTTGACCTGCTGAAAACGTCTATGCAAACCTTCCTGAACGCCATGACGTTTCCCGACAAAACGCTTTATCCTGTGGCGTCGACAAACGAAAAAGACCTGATGAACCTTATGTCAGTGTATCTGGATGCCGTATTTCACCCCGCAATTTACCAAAAAAAGGCAATTTTCGAGCAAGAAGGCTGGCACTATGAGCTGAAGCCAAACGATCCAAGCTGCAAGGAAAATCCTGCTACTATGCCTGATAAAGACACACATTTGTGCGCAAATGGCGTTGTGTATAACGAAATGAAAGGCGCGCTGGCAGATGCGTCGTCAATTCTTTCGGTAGCGCTGCTTGAAGGTATGTTCCCAGACACGTGTTACCGCTTTGAGTCGGGTGGCACGCCGCGCGACTCAAAGCGGTAACACGTG
>CAMPNZ010000083.1 GCA_946892075.1 uncultured Coriobacteriales bacterium | reverse complement strand
GTTTGGCCCGCTCGATGCGATGGTTGCCAAACTCAAGCGCTCCCGGCTGGCAGGTTGACACACACGCTGGCGCCATACCATGACGAACGCGATCGACACATCCGGTGCACTTGTTGATTTTGATGCCGCCGCCCGTTACGCCAACACCTGTGTGACGTGGTACATCAAAGGGGCATGCGCTGCGGCAATACTGACATCCAATGCATTTTTCGGTATCGTATACTACCAAACCCGTGCCGTCAGGGTCGTGATACAAACAACCACTGGGGCATACTTTCACGCAGCCAGCATCGGTGCAGTGCATGCACGAACGACGCCCGAACGCCCAGTCGATGCCATAGCGATCTTCACGCGGACGTTCCTCAAACGTAATGATCAGACGCGTGTTGTCAAGCAAATCGGGTGGATTTTGATAGCTTCCCGAAAACGTGCCGGCATTTTTCTCGATGTCGGATGGAAGCTCGTTCCACACTTTGCACGCCGCTTGACATCCGCGGCAGGCAGTGCATTTCGACGAATCGTAGTAAATTGCCAGTTCACCCTGTTTTTTAAGCTCGTCCTTCGAAAGCTCGGGAGCATTAAGCGGCTTTCGTGGTGCTTTTTCTTGAAGTGCAGTTGTCATGATGCTCCTCCTTTACGCTTTCTCAAGTCCAACAAGGAATGCTTTCGATTCCTGAATGAAACAGTTCGGGTCGCCCACGTTAGGCGGCAAATCGTTGGTAATGTCGCCCGTTACGAAGTGGTTTGACCAGCCCCAATCGTGCACAATGCCGATGGTATACGTGCGCTTGCCATTCACTTCCAAAGGCGCAATGCGGTGCGTGACCATTGCTTGAACCACAATGCTGCCGCGTTTGTTGAACAGACGCACCTTGTCGCCAGGCTTGATGCCTTTTTCACGCGCTAAGTCAACACCCATCTCGCAATACTGGTGCGGCATCATTTCGTTCAGCGCTGGTGCGCAGTGTGTTTCCTGACCGCTTGACCAGTGTTCGGTAAACGAATAGGTAGTTGCAACATACGGATACTCTTCAGGTGCACCCGTGGTGTCTTTAATGGAGTGGTGATCGGCAAACAAGATGCTTGGATTCGATTGTGAACCGTTCAGCAGGTTGTTTGTTGGCGCTTCATAGGGCTCGTAGTGCTCGGGAAGCGGCATGTCTTTCAGCGCGTTGCTGAAAAGCGATGCATTTTGTTCCCAGCGCATCATGAACGCTTTGTTGTTTGGTGCAACAGGAACAAGCTTGCCATCGGCGTTTTTGCTTGCCGCCACAAAGTCGGGAACATCGTTTGTTTTCCACGACGTGCCATCCCACTCAACCACCACTTTGTCGGCGCGCCATGGTTTGCCGTGTTCATCGCAGCTTGCGCGGTTATATAGAATACGGCGGTTGGCAGGCCAGCTAAATGCCCAGTTCGGGAAAATCTTCAAGTTGCCAGGATCTTCTTTACCGCGGCGTGCAACATTTTGAATAGCAGGGTCAAGCGCATCTTTTGCGTTCGCGTAGTAGCCGGTGTAAATCCAGCATGCGCATGCGGTTGAGCCATCGGCTTTCAAATCGGCAAAACTTGGAAGCAGTTTTGGCGTTGCGTTCTTGAAGTCGGCCGTTGCATCTGCGGTTTTGTAGCCGTTCAGTTCCCACGCAATTTTGCGCGTATCAGGTTTGCCGTCAATTTCGTAGTCCCATTTTGTGTTCAAAATAGGATCAGGGAATACGCCGCCCTCATTTTTGTACAACTCGCGAATGTGTTTTGCCAGTTCGTACAAGATGTGGAAGTCGGGTTTTGAATTGCCGTGTGGATGCAGCGCCTGATAGCGCCATTGCATAACGCGTCCCGACTGCACAACCGTGCCTGCTTTCTCCAAAGGCCCAGCTACAGGCAGGAAGTACACTTCCGTTTTGATTTTGGACGCTTTGTCTTTCATGTCGGGCGCATCCCAAAACGATGCTGTTTCTGTCATGTACATGTCGTTGAACACCATCCAGTCGAGGTTTCCGATGGTGTTGCGCAGGTAGCGCGCGTTTGCAAGCGATTGCAGCGGGTTTTGACCGAAGAAGAAGTAGCCCTTGATAATACCTTCCTCCATCAGGTGGAACGCATTTTGCAGCGAGCGTTTCGCGGGGTCGTCAACTTTGGGCAACCAGTCGTAGCCGTAGTCGTTTTCTGCGGTAGCGTTGTCGCCAAAGAACGATTTCAGGAACGACACAAGGAACTTCGGCTTGTTCGCCCAGTAGCCATCAGCAGGCGTTTCGTGCTCGAAGTACTCGCGAATGGTGCGGTCGTTCACGCTGCTTGGCCATTGCAGGTAGCCAGGCATCGCGCCCGGATCGATGCACATGTCGGTGCAGCCTTGCACGTTTGGCTCGCCACGCAGTGCTGCAAGCTGGCCGCCCGGCACGCCAATGTTGCCTAACAGCAGCTGAACGATAGTCATAATGCGTGTATTGCCAACGCCTACATGGTGCTGCGTTTGTCCCAGCGCATACAGAATAGTACCAGCTTTATTACTTGCACCTGTTTGTGTGTAAACGTCATACACTTCTTCAAGTGCCTTTTTATTCATACCGCAAATGCTCGACACCTTGTCAAGCGTATAGCGTGCATAGTGCTTCTTCATAATTTGGTACACGCAATGCGGATCGCTAAGCGTTGGGTCTTTTTTCGGCGTCTTCAACACAGGAGGCGTAAAGGCAGGAACACCTGGCTGCTTTGTCCACGCGTAGGCGCCTTGTGCGCTGGTATCCCACTCATGTGTCGATTCTGTTTGATACGACCATGACGACTTGTCGTACTTCTTGGTTTTTTCATTCCAACCACTGAACAAGCCCGTTTCAGGATCGTACGAATAACCTGGGTTAATAAGATAGGTGAGGTTCGTGTAATGCGCGCAGTACTCTTTTTGCATTCTGTTGTGCTCGAAGATGTAGTTAATCATGCCACCAAAAAATGCAATGTCGGTACCAGGGCGGATAGGCAAATAGATGTTTGCGTGTGCTGCACTACGCGTAAAGCGCGGGTCAACAACAATCCATTTTGCGCCTTTGTCGAGCGCACGGTTTACCCATTTCATGGAAATAGGGTGGTTTTCTGCGTTATTGCAGCCGCAGGTAAGAAGAACGTCGGCGTTGCTTAAATCGCCCCATTGCGAGGTCATTGCGCCTCGGCCAATTGTTGGTGCCAGACCGGCAACCGTTGAGGAGTGTCAAACACGCGCCTGGTTGTCCATCGTAATAAGACCAAGCGAGCGCATGAACTTCATGATGAAGTAATCTTCCTCGATGGTCATCGATGAACCGCCCAGCGATCCTATTGCCGGCGTGCGATTCACGGTGGTGCCGTTTTCGTCTTTAAGCTGGAAAGTTGCATCGCGCGTTTCTTTAACGTGACGTGCAATTTCCTTGAACGCTTGCTCCCAGGTGATGTCTTCCCATTTGTTTGCACCGGGGCGGCGCACACGTGGCGACGTAATACGTCCTGGGTTGTCCATCAGTACACCCGTTTTTGGATCAACAATACGTTCGGTTTGGAACTCGGTAGCGCCTTTCGGGCACAAACCACCTTCGCTTACAAAGTGGTCGGGGTCGCCCTCAAGCCCAACCAGCTCGCCGTTGCGCGTTGACGCAATAAGGCCGCATCCGCCTGCGCAATAGCAGCAGACTGAGGTGCTTTCTTTTGTGTCTTGTAATTTCCAGTGTTTTGTTGCTTCAAAGGCATGTGCATCGCTTTGTTGCGATAGCTGAAATGCCAGCGACCCACCAAAGGTGAGCGCTCCTGCTTTGAACAGATCTCGTCTCGAAATGGTCATTCTAGCACTCTCTCACTCATACGAATGCGCGATAGGCGCGTTCACGTTACCCCTTTTTGTGAACCGCTTTAAGAATTTGTGCGTTGTACAGGGCTTCGTGTTATTCCTGCGCGCCACACATTCTTTGGCATTCGTATCACGCCAGTTTACCCGTACTAAATATCTCGCATGAGTATTTGGTACGACTTAATTTTACTTAAAATTAGTTACAGAATGATGACGGGGGAATGACTGCTTAGTACAAATACGTCAATTTGGTGATGAGCGCGGCATAAAAGTGCATTTTGAAGCGTTAAAGTGGGTCGTAGAGGCGGTATGGAGAATGTGTGTACCCGTATGCGGCGGTGCGGATGTAACTGCAAACGGCGGGGAACACCTGTGAGTTGTTGCAGATGGGGAACGCGTCTGAGTTTGGTGCGCGTTCTGGCGGTGGGGAACGTGTTTGCGCGGTGCCCCACAAGGTGCGGCGCTGGTGGTCCGCTACGGCTGGCGGCACTGGTGGTTCCTTCGCATGTGGTGCGCCCGTAGCGCGATCGCAAACGCCTGTGAGTCACGCGGTTTC
>CAMPNZ010000082.1 GCA_946892075.1 uncultured Coriobacteriales bacterium | reverse complement strand
CAACAACATCACCTGGGTGAATCTTCCCTGCATTGATGCTTGCGCAGGCTTCTTCTTCGCTGTTGAAAACACGTGCTGGACCGGTGTGTGTAAGCATTTTCGGATCAACGGCGCTTTTCTTGACAATGCCTCCGCGTGGCGCCAAATTTCCATGCAACACTTTAAGCGCTCCAATAGGCGAAAAAGGATTTTCAGCCGTGCGGCACACCTCGCCATCGGCAGGTTTTGTGCAATGCTCAAGGTAGTCGTCGAGCGGCCCCATGCACGTGAGCGCCGCGTGATCAAGCTTGCCAGCGCGATTAAGCTCGTGCATAACAACAGGAACGCCGCCAACGTAATACAAATCGATAAGCGGACGCGGGCCTGAAGGTTGCAGTTTTACCAGATGAGGCGTGCATGCCGACACCTTGTCCCAGTCGTCCATCGTTATCGGGCAACCCGCTTGGCGCGCGATGGCCGTTAAGTGCAAAACCGTATTTGTAGAACCGCCAAACGCCATGTCGCACGCCATCGCATTGTGAACAGCAGCAGGCGTTACGATGTCTTTCAGGCAGATGCCTTTCTCAAGCAACTCCATCACTTTCATACCCGCGTGTTTCGCAAGGCGCAGACGCTCGGAATACACAGCTGGAATGGTGCCGTTACCAGGAAGCGCAACGCCCAGTGCTTCGCACAGGCAGTTCATCGAGTTTGCGGTGAACATACCCGAGCAGCTTCCGCAGGTAGGACATGCCGTTTCTTCGTAGTAGTTCAGCTCGTCGATGCTCATGCGGTGTGCGCACACAGCGGCTGCACCGTCAAAGAGCGTGTTTAAGTCGGTTGAAGGCCCGCATTTATGAGGCGAAACACCCGGCAGCATAGGGCCACCCGACACAAAAACCGTAGGGATGTTCACGCGCAGCGCTCCCAGCAGCATGCCAGGAACAATTTTGTCGCAGTTCGGAATGCATACGATGCCGTCGAAAGCGTGGCCCTGAACTGCGCATTCAAGCGAGTCGGCAATAACATCGCGCGACACCAGCGAATAGTGCATGCCTTCGTGGTTCATGGCAATGCCATCGCATACGCCGATAGTTGAAATTTCAAAAGGAACGCCACCAGCCATATAAATGCCAGCTTTTACCGCGGCGCAAATTTTATCGAGGTTGTTGTGACCTGGGATGATATCGTTTCGAGAATTGATAACCGCAATCAAGGGGCGTTTGAGCTCTTCGTCGGTCATTCCGTCAGCTTTAAGGAGGGAACGGTGTGGTGCGCGCATCACACCTTGCGTAATTTGCTCGCTTCGTAGGTGCATAATCTTGTCCTTTCTCATCGCACAGGCAGGTGGCACGCATCGTTGCAAAGCTTGCGAAGATGCAGGCGGGTGCGCTGTGCGCCCATAAAAAATCCCTCAGCAAGCAAGCGCTGAAAGGGACCCGAACAAGACTATGGAGCAATAAAACAAAGATTGCAAAGTTGAGTGAGCTTCATAAGAACGAACTGTCGCTGCGTGGCGCGTGTCGTGCACGTTATTGCGAAGTGCGGCGGTGTTGTTCCCGTTCCCGCGTGCACAATCGGATGCAGCGCACATCGCGTTCCACCTGACAACGTTCCCCATGCGCTGTATGCGCAGGAACCATGCGGCGATATCGCGAAACCTGTTCTTACCAAGGCTGGTAACTAAGCAATATGTTTCATTATCAAGTGCCTGTAACGGGGCTTTCCGGCTCAAGCTTACTTACATACATGCATAAAGGGGTGACTTCATACACGCATGCGTTCACAAGAACTGCTCGTTGGTGACATTCAAAGCGTTCATTGTTGGCTTTCAGCTAACGCCAACTCTCTGTGAAATGAAGAACTTTGTACTTCCAAGTCATCGCATCTCATAAAGTAGTGACAGTATACTCTTATTGGACGGAAGGTGGCGCGAATTTTTTCGAAATTGCTTGCGAGAAACATACTTTTAACACGCTGCTTGATTGATGCATCGTAAAAGCGCAGGTATTGATGCAGAAGAATTAAACCGCAGGTGAAAATGGAGCTTTGTTGAAGGTGGTAACAGCAACGTTTGCGCAGATGGCAGCGCTGGCGGCAGTTGTGACAATTGCAACATATAAAAGGTCACAGATGGCGGCTCTGCTGGCGCTTATGCTTCTTTGGACGCACGTAAAATAGCCTTGAAGATAGACTCCAGCTGTGTTGCATCAAAGGGTGTATTGTTTACCGCAGCAATGTGCTCAAAGATTTCTTCTTCGCGGGCGGCATCGAATATGCCCTGTTCCAGCTTCTGTTTGATAGCGCGAATAGCAAGCGAAAAGCGGCAACGTTCCCCAAGAAGATACACCAGCTGCGTATCAATAGTGTCAATGCTCTCGCGCCACGTTGCCAACAACTGCTGGCACGTTGCAGCATCGGGCGTTGACGTACCTGCGACAACAGCATCGCGCAAAGCGGCATCGTGTTCGTTTTTCGTATATGGACGCGGCGCACACGCTTCCCCCGTGCAAGCATCGTTTTGTTGCTCATTATCATTATGCTGAACAGCCATAATACTCTCCTACTTTCCGTGCGTGCAGCCCCAAGCGGCATATGCAATGTGCCAAGCTGACAATCTATCGCACCAATTCTACACGAATGTCGCATCTTGTGCATAATGCACAACGTTACCGAGAAACGCTCACAAGGCGATCCTCGCGTTCCCGAGCGTTCAAACGTTCCTGCAAGCACACGCGAAACGCCCATGTCGCAAGGTACACTGCAAAACGTTTCCAAACGTACCCGCAAGTCGCGAAATCACGTTCCCGAGCGTTCACACGTTCCCACAAGCACCCGCGACCCATTCCCGAGCGTTCACGCGCACCCATCAAGCGAGCAATAACACCAGTTAAACGAGGGTTTTTCCCAAGGCATGAGCGATACCACTCAACTCGTCGAACAGGCGCTTAAACTGCTCAAGCGTAAGCTGCTGAGCGCTGTCAGAAAGCGCAACATGCGGATTCGGATGCACTTCAATCATAATAGCATCAGCGCCAGCCGCAAGCGCCGCTTTTGCCAAAGACGGAACTAAATCGCGCTGACCGGCCGCGTGCGACACATCAACGCACACAGGAAACGTTGACAGCTTGTGCAAAACGGGCACCGCTGAAATGTCAAGCGTAAAGCGCGTTGCTGTTTCAAAGGTACGCAAACCGCGCTCGCACAGCATGACGTTTTTGGCACCTTCGTTGGTAATATACGAGGTCGCAGCCAGCCATTCATCAATCGTTCCCGCAAAACCGCGCTTGAACATAACAAGCGAATTGTGCTCGGCCGCCACTTTTCCCATGCGTCGCAGCAGCGAAAAGTTCTGGAAGTTGCGCGCGCCAATTTGCAGGCCATCTACCTGCTTGGCAACGGTTTCGCACATTTCTGTATCGAGCACTTCGGTAAGCGATTTAAGGTGATAATGAGCGCAAACGTCGTGCATGATTTTCACGCCAGGCAAGCCTAAACCCTGGAACGAATGTGGATTGGTGCGCGGTTTGAACGTGCCGCCGCGAATCCACGAAAGCCCCATGTCATGAAAGCATGCTGCCGCTTGGGCGAACTGTTCTTCCGACTCAATAGAACAAGGCCCCACAAACATGATAACTTTGTCGGTTTTACCTGATAAATCGGGTAATTCTTGCTGAGCGATTGCCACGTGTTGCCTCCTTTGTAACGCGTTTGCGCAGGTGAGCTGGCTCACCACAGACGCACGAATCGTGCTTGTCAAACACACAAAGCCGCCGCGCTTAAGACGCATTTTTAATTACGCACAACCATACTACAAGCTTATAAGAAATAAGCAGAAACGTACATTTTTTACAAATTTGCAAAACTGGGCGCTGGTGCGAAAACGAATGCAGGCAGCGTGCGAGGTGCGGGATGAACGGGAACGTGACTACGCTGATGCTGCGGTGCGGGAATGCAGCGCGTTGGTGTAGGACAAACGGGAACGGGAACGAAAACGCGCCAGCAAAACGCACGCTCATGCATGCGTGCAAATTGTATTCGGGCGCTACTCTCGCAAAACTACGTTCGCCGCATGCGTTTACACGTGCAACATAAAATACGCAAGCGCAACTACGCCAATAAGTATGCGATACACGCCAAATGCGGTGAAATCGTGACGTTTTATAAATCCAACCAGGAACTTTATTGCCAGTAGTGATACCAAAAACGCCACAAGAACGCCAATGCCAAGCACGCTCCACTCATACGCGGTAAATGCAAGGCCGTGGCGGATAAACTTGATCAAGCCCCAGCCAAACATAATGGGTATAGCCAGAAAAAATGCAAACTCGGTTGCAATGGTACGCGATGTGCCCAGCAAGATGGAACCGATGATATAAAAAATAGAATCTGGTATTTTGCTCATATTTTCCCTCATTTTCGTCATTCAGCTTGTTTGATACATAGTGTAGCGTAAAACTCAAAGAAATTGTGAATCCGAT
>CAMPNZ010000081.1 GCA_946892075.1 uncultured Coriobacteriales bacterium | reverse complement strand
CCATGCGTGTTACCTATGGTAGTAACGGGGAACGTAACTCCGCTGCTGACACCGCTGGAGAACGCAACGTTGTTCGTGTGGGTGCTGCTGTAACCGCCAACAAAACCTTTCATGTAATATTACACTTCATGCGCCTATTTTTCGTCGTCATTTTGGTATACGGTTGTTCCAACCGCTTCGCCTTTCAGCACACGCGCAATATTGCCATCGCGCATCAAGTTAAACACAACAAGCGGCATGTTATTGTCCATGCAAAGCGACGTTGCAGTTGCGTCCATGACGTGCAAGTTTTGCGTAAGAACTGCGCGATAGGTAATGCGATCGAAGCGGCGTGCCGACGGATTTTTCACCGGATCGCTTTCATATATGCCGTCAACTTTGGTGGCTTTCAGCAAGCAATCGCAATCGAGCTCGCAGGCGCGCAAAGCGGCCGTTGTGTCGGTAGTGAAATACGGATTGCCTGTTCCAGCGGCCAAAATTACCACACGTCCCTTTTCAAGATGACGAATAGCACGACGGCGAATGAACGGCTCGGACACTTCTTGCATATTGATAGCGCTTTGCACGCGCGAGAAAATGCCGTGGCGCTCGAAGGCATCCTGCAGCGCAAGCGCGTTCATGACCGTTGCTAACATGCCGATGTAGTCGGCCTGCGCGCGATCCATGCCTTCCGCAGAACCCGCCATGCCGCGAAAAATGTTACCGCCGCCAATAACAACGGCAAGCTGCACGCCCGCATTGACGATAGGGTGAATTTGCTGCGCCAAGCTGTTCACAACACTGGGGTCGATGCCATATCCCATACTTCCTGCAAGGGCTTCACCTGATAATTTCAACAAAACGCGCTTGTAGATATAATCTTCGGACATGGCTCTCCTATCTCGCGACCTACCGTTATACGTAGGTTTCGGCTGCATAACGTGGCGCACCGTGCAAACCAATGCGCCTTTTTGCGTTGCACTAATAGTAACGAATTTGTGCGCAAGATACCGCACAAGTACAAAACGCGCAACGAAAAACCACGGCATAAAGCACGGGAGAACGCACACAGAACGCACGGTGCGACCATCAAGCTCAGGAACAGGTGTTTTTCGCAACGCCACGTTCCTATGCCACGTGCAAACAGTGCAACACCAAAAACGCGACTTACTCAAGAGCTCATTACATGTGCAAAAGCACATGCTCCGAATCAAGCAGAAAATCGAGCACGCCTATCACACGCACACCTTCCTCGGTATACCACGGAATAGTAGAGCCTCCTACAAGGATAACTTTACTAAAAGCGTCAGGTATATTAAGAAGTGACTTTTCTTCTTGTAAGGTTTTTTCTCGTGTTGGCAACGCAAGAACCGACTGAATGTACAATCGCCGAGAAGCCCTATTGATTACAAAGTCAACTTCTGTTTGCTTACGCACATAATTGCCCTGCTTATCGGTTTCAGATATTTGCACACTTCCAATATCAATCTGAAATCCCAAGCGCTTGAGCTGGGTATAGATAATATTTTCCATAATGTGCGTTTCTTCTAATTGTCGAAAACCAAGCAAAGCATTGCGTATACCGATGTCAGTGAAATAATACTTCAGAGGGCTTCCTATATACTTGCGCCCTTTAATGTCATAGCGAAGCGCTTCTTCAATCAAAAAAGAATCTTTAAGATAGGAAAGGTACTTATCTATTGTTGTGGCAGAAATAGAACTGCGGGTAACGGATTGAAACGTTTGAGACAATTTTCTTGTGCTGACAAGCGCGCCAACAGAAGATGCCAGAACTTTCGTTATCGCATCTAATTCAAACTGCTTGCGAATGGCATGACGCTCGATGATATCGCGCTTATACGTATTTTCAAACACCGATTGAAGAAACGCGAATTTCTCTTCTTCCGTGTTCATCAAAACAACCTGAGGAAGCCCACCAAAGCGCCAAAATTCGTTCCATCCCTCTTGTTTGTTGCCATCATATACCGACATAAATTCGGCAAATGAAAGAGGATACACGCGAATTTGATGGCTTCTTCCTCGAAATTCAGTAACAATATCAGAAGAAAGAAACTTGGAATTACTTCCTGTTGCATACACATCAAGATTGTTCCTATGAAGAAAACTATTCAGCACATCCACAAAACTATCCATCATCTGAACTTCATCAATGAATACGTAGTACGGGGCATCGTCAGGAGTTTTGTTTTTAATATACGTAAGCATTGCATCGGGGTTACGCAACTCTTTATTCTGGCGATCATCAAGCGCAATGCGAATGATATGATCAGCACTCACGCCGTTTGAGCGAAGGCAATCATAAAAAAGCTTCATGAGCAGGTATGTTTTGCCGCAACGGCGCATACCTGTTATAACTTTGATAAGCCCGTTATGTTCAGATGAACGTAATTTTTGAATGTATGAATCGCGTTTAATTTCTTTAGTAAGCATGCATCCTACCCTTTCGCATCGCTTGATGATGTGGTGAACGCAGCAACGGTTGCGCGACGGACGCAGGTAAGAATAGTATGCGCGTCTTAACCATACCTAATAGTTTGCTGCAAATTTGCATCTATTGCTTATTACTATACACGCTGAATGCATACGTATCAAGAAGTCTACTGAGCGATTTGTGCAAATTTGCACGGATTGCTTACAGAAGCTAGGTCTGCCAAACACCTCGGAGCGTTGTGTGCCACCACTGCCAGCCACATCACAGCGCCGTGCAACAAAAAAGGAGTGCTTTGCCAAGGCAAAACACTCCTTCAAACACCCACAATGCGCCGGCAGCGCCGTATCAAGCGCCACACTTCTTGCACAATAAGCGCGCCAACACAACTTGTTTAGTGCTTCGACACAACAACTTCCAAGCGAGCAGGCGTTGTTGCAAGTACTTCATGTACAGCACCAGGTGCCATATAAATGAAATCACCTGCGTGCATATGATGCAGCGTTCCCTCAAGCGTGAAATCAAGTTCGCCTTCAAGGCACGTTGCAATAGCGCAGTTCGGCGCCTTGTGTTCTTTCAGCATGCCGCCTTTTGCAAACGCGAACGCACGCACCAGCATGCAATCGCTTTCGTGGGCGATGATGCCGTTAAAGCCCTCAGCAGGATACGCAACGTCTTGGAACACGCCAAGCACGGCGCCCGATGTCTTCGATGAATGGTTTCCGCAGCTGCATGAATGTGAATTGGTCGTCATAATAATCTCCTTTTCCTATGATGAACGAACAATGTTAGTACTATCGCGCATGCACAAACGAGCAAACGATGTGCTGATATGCGCGTTATTACCGATGTTGGCGCGCTTTCGCGCTTCCGCGCTGCACGCGTTAGCGGTTGGAGCGCTTCTCGTGCCTGATAGCGCGCTTCCGCACCGCACCTTACAGCGGTTTGCGCACGACGAACGCGATCCCGCGCAGATACTCCCGATACTTCCCAAACGTTTGCTTCATGTCCATAACGCGCTCTTTCGCACCGGGAATCGTTGCCATGTTGTGCATAATTATGCGGGCGCGTTCCTTGCCCTCATCAGCTATAACGCGCTCAGGCTCCATAAGAAGCATGGGGGCAAGGTCGCTCCACTCAAACTGAAAACCAGCTTGCTCAAGAAGCGTCAACCATTCGTGCTTCGTGGCGGGGCGCGCGTTTACTTTGATGGCGCGCGAAACGTCGGTTCGGATGTTGTTTTTGATTGCGTCATCAAGCGAATCGGGCTCGAGCCCCAGCTCGTGAAGGGCATAATGGCCACCGGGGCGCAGCACGCGAAACGCTTCCTTCATAATGGCAAGCTTGTCTTCGTCGCTTTGCATCGACAAAATTGCCTCGCCAACCACCACGTCAACGCTTTCCGCAGGTAATTGCGTGTCTTGCGCGTTTGCAAGATGCACTTCGCCGTAATCGCGCACAATGTTGTTGACGATGTCAACCACATCGGCATTGCGGTCAATTCCCACATAGGAGTGCGGTTTATGCGCGATGATTTCCTCGGCGGTACGCCCAATGCCAGGTGCAAACTCGCACACATCGGCGTTGTCAAGATGCGCGCGATTCAGCATCGCTTGTGTAAGCGCCAGGCCACCAGGACGCAAAACTCGCCTGCCCAAGCGCGCAAGCAGCCAGTGGCCGGGAACCGTTGAGATGTCTTTGTCTTCGAACTGATGCTCTTGCGCAGCAATGGTTGCAGCATTTGAGCTATCCTGTGCACTGTTTTGCGCACCAGTAGATGATGCTGGCGCTGAATGTACTTCACTATTCATACTAAGTTCCTTTCAATACGAGCTTTCGCCCACCTGAATTATCAATACGCAGTGCTCAACACGAAGCGCAAACACGATGGAGTACCACCGAACGCGCCCCTGTAGAAAAAGCGGGAGCTACCATGGCGCTGCTTGAGTCTGTTCGCATAGCGATAATTCCTCTTGCTGTGTACAAGCACTATCTAAAAAGAAACGAACCAGAAAGTATGATGTAGCTGCAAC
>CAMPNZ010000080.1 GCA_946892075.1 uncultured Coriobacteriales bacterium | reverse complement strand
GCTGTGGCGCGGTGCTGTGGCGCGGCGCCACAGCACCGCACCACAGCACCGCGCCAAAACGCCGCGCACACAAAAAAACGAGCACTGCGCACGTGTTTGATGTGCGACAATGCTCGTGTTCTTCAGTACGTTCGCTTGAAAACTTTCAGTATCGTGAACTAAGCTACAAGCTACATTAAGGCTTCTGTTAGTTCATCAACGTTTACGCGTTTTGCGCTTACGCCTTTGATGCCTCTTTTTCAAGCTCTTGCTTAAGCGTTGGCTTTCTCCAGATGCGTCCAACAATCAGGAAAATAACGATACCGATAATGGCTGCCATAACAATTGAACCACCAGGGCGTACGTCGTTATAATACGAGAAGCACAGACCGCTGATGGTGTAAATGACGCCCAAAATTACGGCAATAATGCAGGTTTGCTTATAGCTGCGCGACAGAATAAGTGCGGTTGCAACGGGCAGCGTTACCAGCGAAACTACCAGCAAAGCGCCAACAACTTTGCACGCCAAACCAATCATAATTGCTGACAAGCAGGTAAAGATGCCGTTTACAATTTTCACGCGAACGCCTGCTAAACGGGCGAGTGTTTCATCGATGGCAGAGTCGGAAAGGCCTGCATACAGCACGATGCTGATAATGACCGTAGCCAAAAACGCCAGGAACGTTCCAATTAAATTGCCTATCGTTACCGCTGAAATCGACCCGAACAGGTACGACTCGAAGGTGTTTCCACCAGGTGCAAAGTCGGCCAAAATAACAGCCAAGCCCAAGCCAGCGCTCAGGATAATGGCAACCGCCATATCGCCAAATTGTGGCATTTTCTCGCGAATTCCTTCAATGCAAAAACCAGCAACAATACAGCTGATCACAGCACCAATAACAGGATCAAAGCCCAAAATCAAACCAAGTCCAACACCGGTTAGTGACACGTGCGAAAGCGCATCGCTTACCATGGATGTTTTACGGTTAATCATAACAATGCCAATAAGTGGCAACGCAATGGCGAACATAAGCCCCGCCATAAGCGTGCGGCGCATAAAATCAAACTCAAGCATTTGCTATCCTTCCGTCTTCAATGCGATAGGTTGAATCGAGTTTCAATCGTTCGCTGACCAGCTGATATTCATGCGAAACAAGCAAGCAGGTAATTTTTTGCTCCTGGTTAATTTGGTTGAGCAAGCTTAGGAAGCTTTCCTTGCTTTCTTTATCCACACCTGCGGTAGGCTCGTCTAAAATCAGCAATTTAGGATCGTTGATAAGCGCGCGACAAATCATAACGCGCTGCTGTAAACCGCCTGATAGCTGGTTAAATGGAACGCGCGCATAGCGCTCAAGATCCATTTTTGCAAGCGCTTGCTGTGCCGCTTCGTAGTGCTTTCTACGCGGAATGCGCACAATGCCGAACTGCCTGTATAAGCCTTGCACGACAATTTCACGACATGTGGTTGGAAACGCCACTTTGTTCATAACGCTTGCTTGCGGCACATAGCCAATCCAAGTAAGGTCGTTGTACTCTTTCATCGTTTTTCCAAAAAGGCTGATGGTGCCTTTATAACCTTTCAGTTCGCCTAAAATAAGCTTCATCAAGGTTGATTTCCCGCTTCCGTTTTCGCCTGTTATGCAGCACAAATCGCCTTCTGGTATCGAAAACGACAAGTCCTTCAACACAGGCATTGCATTGTAGCCGAAAACGAGATTGGATACCTTTATTGCATCCATGGTACCTCCCGTACGTGGTAGTGAGTGTTGCACTAACTAGATTAGAGATTCATAAATCTTTTCGACATTGTCTTTCATAATTTCAACATAGCCATTCATTTTTGCGCCCTGTTCTTCGCTGACGTATTCCATCGAAGCCAAAGGAACAGCCTTGCCGCCCACTTCATTGGCAACGGCCTCGGCGTCTTTGGGGTTTGCGCCCAGCTCGTAGAATACCGTTGTGGTGTGGTGTTCGTGGCAAAAATCAACCGCTTTACGTATGGTTTTAAGCGCAGGCGATTCGGTTGAGGTAAGCCCTTGCAAAGGGAAGTGCTTGATGTTCAAATCGCGGCACAAATACGAGTACGCGTTATGCGTTACCACAAATTCGCGGCGCTTGAGCGGGGCAAACTTGTCGTGGTACTTGGCGCCCATAGCCGTAATGCGCGCCACAACATCCACTTTGTTCGAATAGTAATCCGATTGCATATCTGGATACATTTGAACAAGTTTGTCGTAAATGTGGTTGCAATACAGCTTTGCATTGTTAAACGACAGCCATGAATGCGGGTCGTAGGTAATTTTATCGGTACCCGACGACGAGCCTTCCATAAGCTGTGTATGGGGAATTTCATCGCCGCCATCGTTGGTAACCAGGCGATACGAAAGCAGGTTTGCGCTTTTACGGTCTGACAGCAGCACCCAGTCGTCGCCTTCAGGCAATGTGAACCCAATGTATCCACTTTCGTGGCCCATTTCAAGCGCGTACACTTTTTCAGCTTCTACTTGAATGGTGGCATGCTGGGGAACCGTTTTACCTTTTTGCGACATAATTTTGCGACCGCGCTGCGTAGTTTTCTCCAGCGGATCGGTTTTCGGAACGCGGAAAAACGCTACACGCATGATGTCTTGGTGCGTATGCCCGAACTCAAATCCGTACGTTCCCGGCTGAACATTCAGGCGTGCAATATATTGAAATTCCCCCATAGCAGCAGCTCCACGATAGGTAATGAGGTCGATGCCATCGGATAATTTCAAAATAGGAAGCTTAGGAACATTTTCTTGTACTTGATCGAGCCAGTGCTCCATGTTTGCACCGTTTACTACCAGCAAATCGGCTTCCTGCAGTTCACGAAGCGCTTTTGGCGTTGGTGCCCACAGGTGCGGATCTTTGTTCGTAGGCATAAATGCGCGCAGGTCAACGGTGTCGCGCGCTACTTCTCGTACCAAGTCGTACACGGGGTAAAACGATGCATAAATTAAAGGCTTTTCGCCTTTAGCACGACGTCCGCTGCATGAGGTTGTGGCCGCAGCACCTGCCGCGCACAACGCGCCACCAGCGCACATCGTGAAAAATTTTCTTCTTGAATAAGTAGTCATACATCCGCCTTTATACAAAGAAGGGCCGCGAACGACCCTTCTCCCTTGTAGAAAAGATTACCAAATTGAGGTTATTCTTTGATTTCGCCTTCAATTTGAGCAAGCGTTGAATCGGGCTTCACGAAGGTTGGGAACCACTTGTCCTTCTTCAGCAATTCATCGGCATTGGTACCGTAACGCATATGGAAGTGTACGAGCTCTTCTTCACCATGAACAGGCATCATAAGAAGAACAGGATATTTCGCGTCAGACTCTTTAGCCTTAAATACATCCCACTCAAGTTGATGTCCGCCGTGCATAACCTTTTTGCTGTCTACGCATTCATAGGTAGCTTTGGTTACCGTCTTAGCGCCATCTTTCGCAAATCCATCAAGGAATTCAATGGTGTTGCCCTTAATGCGAAGGCCGTTAAATTCGCACTTACGGCGTTCCACGAGTTCCTTTTTAATTGCTTCAGGGGTTGATTTCTTGTCTTTGGCAGCTTCTTCATAAGCTTTTTGAACTTCAGGCTTGTCCAGATATTTGTGGAAGCCGTTCCACTCGCCAGCCCATTTCTCCAAAGTGATCTTCTTTGCTGCTGGAGCATCAGCTTTCTTCTGAACCTGAGCAGCAGGAGCCTTTTGAGCAGGCTGTTCTGCCTGTTTCGGCTCTGAGTGTCCCGCGCAGCCGCCGAGAGCAATTGCTAATGCAAATGCTGCACCAACGCCAAGCACCTTCTTAAATCCCGTCATGGAATCCTCCTTCGTTGAGCTAATATAAATATTAGCTTTGGATAACTTGCACTAAACAATGTAGCGTATTCACAGCAATAAAGTTCAAATTCACAAATTCTTAACAATTACTTAAACTTATGGTAAATCAATTGTGTAAAAATGTTCGGTGAACTTATTGCATGTGACCTAGGAGAACGGGTGGTGCGGGAACGGTGCTTGCGGCTTTGCGGGCGCGTTGGTGCGCGGGTACGCTGGCGAACGGGTGGCGCTGCGGGCGCGCTGGTGCGCGTGTGCGACTTGCGCCTTTGCGCGGGAGCGCTGCGTGTTCGCAACTTCGCGGCTCGTTTCACGTGCGGCTTCGCGTGGCTGTGTTCCTCAACAAGAGATGCGCGTTCTGGTAGCTGCGTGTTCCTTTCTTCTGTGCGATTCCTCCGCTTGCAGGGAGATGGTGCGGGTAGTGCTTTGGTAGTGCGGGTAGAACATCGGCTGCGCTTGCAGGTATAAAAAGAAGGGCCAAAACGCGACCCTTCTTTTCGCTACAAGGCTGTTAGCCCAGCTTAACCAGCAATTTCGCCTTGAATTTGGCTCATTGTTGAATCGGGCTTAATGAACGCCGGGAACCATCTTTCCTGCTTCATCACGTCATCGATGCTGCTACCATAGCGCATGTGGAAGTGCATAAGGCCTTCCTCACCA
>CAMPNZ010000079.1 GCA_946892075.1 uncultured Coriobacteriales bacterium | reverse complement strand
GCACAAATTGTGCCGAAAGTGTCATCTCCGCTTGTGCAGATTGCGCTGGGTGCGCTGGTAGCCATTATCGCAGATAGTCGCATTATTATCGAAATTGAACCAGAGTTATTCTTGGTGCTTTTCATCGCTCCATTGTTGTTTCACGAAGCGCACGAAGCCGACAAAACATCCCTGTGGAAAAACAAAAAATCCATGCTCTCGTACGCTATTGGCCTGGTGCTTCTTTCAGCGGTTGTCATTGGCGTAGCGGTGCATGCACTTATTCCATCCATCGGACTTGCAGCGGCGCTTGCGCTGGGGGCGGCTTTGGGGCCAACCGACGCCGTTGCTGTGTCATCGCTTAAACATGACGCCAGCATCCCACCACGTCAACAGGCAATTTTGCAAGGTGAATCGCTTCTCAATGACGCAAGCGGCATCGTATGTTTTCAGTTTGCGCTGGGTGTTGCCATTGGCGGCGTGTTCGTTGCGCAAGACGCCATACTCACGTTTTTGTACCAGTTCATCGGCGGCCTTGTGCTTGGTATTGCCATTGGACTTACCGCCAACTTCACAATACAAAAAGTGCGCGACTTGGGGCTTGAGAACACAACCTTTCACGTGCTGTTTGAAGTGCTGGTGCCCTTTATCGCGTTTCTTGTGGGAGAACACATGCACGTAAGCGGCGTTATTAACGTGGTGGCGTGTGGCATTACCATGTCGTTCGCGAAACGCAATTTAGGCCCATCAATTTCTCGGCTGAACATCGTGTCAACAAGCGTATGGCGCGTGGCGGTATTTGCACTAAACGGCATTGTATTTGTGCTGCTTGGAACCCAACTTCCCACCGCTTTGACCGACGGCTTTAAAGGCCTTGATGCAGGTCCACTTGAACTTATCGCGTATATCATTATTGTTTCAATTATCATGCACGCAACGCGTTTTGTGTGGTCATTGCTTTCGGAATGGCGCAGCGACGTGCAGAAAAAAGTCAAGCGCACCGCCAAACAGCGCAGCCGAAGCGCCGCCATCACCACCTTTGCCGGCGCCAAAGGCACCATTACGCTTGCTATCATGTTTACTATCCCAACGTGGGTAACGGTCGATGGCACGCTGCTGCACTTCCCTAACCGAAACTTGCTTATCTTTATTGCATCAGGCGTTATTCTGTTGTCGCTTATTCTTGCAACCTTTATTGTGCCGCTGCTGGCGCCCCCGAAAACCACCGATGCTCCTATCAATTCAAAGCGAAAAGCGCAAAACAACGTGGATATTTTGCGTGCCGTTATTGAAAATCTTACCGCGCAGCAAAACGACGACAATCGCCGAGCAACCTCGGAAGTTATTCGCAGATACAACGATCGCATTAAGCGGATTGTCGAGTCGGAAAACCTTGAAACAGTGTCTGATTTGCATATGCGCATTAAAGCACTTCAATGGGAACAAGATTACGTGTGGCAACGCCTTGAGGCAGAAGAAATTTCGTTCAAAGACGCCTATGCGCTGATTACGCGCTATACGCGTGTTATCAACATGCTGGAAAAGTCGCACCACCGCCTGCCTGACCTGATAAAACGCCTGCGCTATGCGCTGAATCTGGTGCGCAAAACCTTCGCGCGCGTGCAAAGAATGAGCAAGCACCTTCCTGCGCCAACGCCTTCGGAAACGCACGTCATTAGCCGCAATGTTCACGCACAGGCAATGAGCTATGCTATTCAGCGTATGGAAGAAGAAATGTCGATATCACAGCTGCCAAGTGAAACGTATGCGCGCTTGATTGTGAAATACCAAACGGCACGTGCGGCGCTGTTAGAGACGCTGCCGTCCATCACGTCGTTTACGCGGCGCGAGAAATCAGTTGAGGAAGTGCTGCGCGAAGCCTTACGCCTTGAGCTTGAGGCAATTCAAAGCGCGTACGAAGACGAGCAGCTTAGCAGGCAAGAAGCGCGCGATTTGCGCCAGAATGTAGCGCTAATGCAAATAGACTTGAACGATCAGTTATAGCTGCAAGCGTGATGCCGGTGCTGGTACGGAGCACGGGTACAGAGCACGGCGTGTGCGGAGCGCGATACGCGCGGGGCGCACGAGGTGTGAGAACTGAAGCTGGCTGGGGGCACAAGGTGTACGAGGTGTGGGAACGGGCTCAGGCGTGGAGCGCGGAATGCGGATGCTGACGCGGACTGCGGACGCAGACTGCCAGCGCGGTGGCGCTGTCTCGGACGCGGGGTGCTGGCATCGGGTACAAGGACCCATGCTTCAGCGCAAAGGAACGCGCGAGAACGGCACAGCTGCTTATGGATATTCAATTATGGATGTTCAACCAGATCAGCAAAGCGTACGTTCATAAAGCGCGCCAATTCAAGCGGGTTCATTTCAAGCTGTAAGCCACGCCTGCCGCCCGAAAAAATAATCGTGTCAAACAGTTGAGCAGTTTCGTCGCAAGCCGTTATAAAGGGCTTTTTCATTCCAACAGGAGAGCATCCTCCGTGTATATAGCCTGTTAAACCCAGCAAATCTTTCGACTTCACCATCTCAATGGACTTCTCGCCTACCGCTTTTGCGGCGCGTTTCACGTCTAAACTGCAGGCCACAGGCACCATAAATACGTAATGCGCACCCGACTTGCCTTGCGTGACCAGCGTTTTGAACACCGCGTCGGGGTTTTGATGCAAAAGCGCAGCTACTTCAACGCCCGCCAATGCGCATTCCGGATCGTAGCGATGCGTCGTAAACTCGCAGCCGGCAGCTTCCAGTTCGCGTACAGCATTCGTTTTCTTTTCGCTTGTTTTATCACTCATGTTTCAGCCATCTTCTATCATACGAGTGCACATAGGTGCGGCAACGTCATTGCGCACCATCGGGAACGCATCCGAGCGACGCGTTCTCGGGCGCAGGGACACCACATTCAACAACGTCATGCATGCAAGCCACGCGGCATTGGGCACAGGAACGCCATGCGCAGCTTCCTTACGCGTTGCGTTCTCCATACACACGCGCCAACTGCTCATGGAGCGCCCGCAGCGCACAGCCGCGATGCGAAAGTGACGTTTTTTCCGCTTGAGAAACTTCCGCAAAAGTTTTTTCACCATGAAACGCATCGGGAAAAAACAGCGGATCGTAGCCAAAACCCTGCGCTCCTTGAAGGTGTGTCCCAATAACGCCATGAACTGAACCGTGCGCCAGCCATTCGGTGCCATCGGTGTCGATAAACACCAGCGTACACACAAAATGAGCCGTACGCTGCGGCGCAGCAACACCGTCGAGCGCTGCCAGCAGCTTCGCGTTGTTTTCCGCATCAGTTGCGTGCTCGCCCGCATAGCGCGCCGAATGAACGCCTGGAGCGCCATGCAAAGCGTCAACGCACAAGCCAGAGTCGTCAGCAAGTACCGCCACACCAGGTGCTTTAGCAAACGCAGCACGCGCCTTGATGCGCGCATTGCCTTCAAACGTGGACGCGCTTTCACACGGATCAGAAATAATTCCCATGTCACACAAGCTTTTGAATTCCCATTCCGGAAACGCAAGCGCTCGCGATATTTCCTGCACTTTATGAGCGTTATTTGACGCAATCAGTACTGTTTTCATAGCCATCCTTCGCTTTTGTTCTGCTTACACGGGTAAACGCACCCAAACACATACGTACGCAAGGGCACCCAAACACACGGACACGCCAGCGACGCCCACGCCCTCATCGCGCGCCCTAACACGCCGGCAAACGCAGCAGCGCCGCCACACGCCTACGAAACGCGACGTAGATAATCGTAAGCTGCCTGCTTGCCAATCTCTACCGCATGCGCCAGCGCATCAGAACGATATTCAAGCACCGACACATCAAGAATATCAGGTGGGAAAATGCACCAAGCGCTTCCCTCGCGTTCAAGACGCTTATACGTGCTACGCGTTGCATTATAACGCCCAGCTCGCGTGCGTGTGCAGCGCTGCAAGTCGGAAAGAGAACTTTGGCACCACTGCCCACTTGCAGCCGTTTCATCAAGCTGAAATTCGCGCGGTGATGTAAAAATAGCCAAATGACGTGCGCTGGTGTGCAACTGGGTTGCAATATCAAGACAAAAGCCCTCGTATACAGCTCCGTCGACATACTGTTTTCCCTGCACACACGCTGGTTTTGAGTAACCAGGCATCGTGCAAGAAGCGCCTATCGCACGCAGACAATCGTCAAAAGAGCCGGTATTTTGAAGCCACTGACGCTTGCCATCAACAGCCGTAACACCCGCAAATAAGCGAGGAGCATCGGGCGTTGCCGCACGCTCACTGAATCGCTCGGGAAGCGACAAATCTAAAGACGCCACAAATTCGCGCAAAAACGTGTAGACGTCACTTATATCAATTCCGCGCGAAAGAAGCTGCTGAACACTGCGTTCAATATAAGGAACAGCACGCAGCATATCGTCAACTGCATCGCAATACACTAACAGAGCACACACCGATCCTGCAGAAACGCCTGCTAAATCGCAAAATGTTACGCCTTCTTTCCTTAAAACCGAAAGCGCACCCAGCGTAAAAAAGCAA
>CAMPNZ010000078.1 GCA_946892075.1 uncultured Coriobacteriales bacterium | reverse complement strand
TAACATTCTTATGCGTTACGGAACGCATAAGAATGTTACCTGAAATGCAGAACACAAGCGCCTTGGTAATACCGTGTGTTAAGCAGTGCAAAAGTGCAGCTGCAATACCCAGCGGACCACCAAATCCTAAGAACAGTGCAATAAGACCAATGTTTTCGCATGATGAATACGCCAGCTTACGCTTAATATCGTCTTGCGCAAGAACAGCAAACGCAGCCATAACAACCGACACAATACCAATGGTAATAAGTACCGTGTGCGGGAAGGTTTCGCCAACTGCTTTAACAGCAATAATGTAGAAGCGAATGATAACCAAAATAGCGCATTTCAACAACACGCCTGACAGCAAGCCTGACACAGGAGACGGAGCTTCTGAGTGAGCGTCAGGCAGCCAGGTATGCATCGGGAACAAACCTGCTTTCGCACCAAAACCGATAACAGCAAACACGAAGGCAACTTCCACGATACCAGCGTTCAACTGATCGGCAGCTGAAAGCGCAGATGTCCACAACACTGCCTGGTGAGGATCGGTAAGAACCTGTGAGGCATTTGCATAAATAAGCAGCGTGCCGTACATACCAAACGCAACACCTGCAGTACATACGATAACGTATTTCCATGCAGCTTCGAGGCATAATTTCGCATCGTAAGCACCAACCAAAAATACGGTCGATAAGGTTGTTGCCTCAATACCTACCCACATCAAAATGATGTTGTTCGAGCATGCCACAATAAGCATCGTGAACAAGAAGAAGCTGAAGAACAGATAAAACTGCTTCACACGCGCAGGTGGCATATGGCCAATTTCTGCATCGTGACGGATGTAGGAAAGCGCATACACGCCTGTTAAAAATCCAATAACACCAATAAGTGTGACAAAAATAGCACCCAGCGAATCGAGTCTGAACCACAGTCCTAGGGCGGTTATTTCTGTTTGTCCGCCGAATGCAACAGCAAACACTTCAATAAGCGAAACCACCAGAACAACAGTAATTGAAATCACATGCAGCACTTCAAACACTGGCATAGGCAGATGCTTTGATGGCAAAATGCCCATCAAAATACCAGCTAAACAAGGAAATGCTAACAGTAAGACTAGAAGCGACGAGTAATCCATATTCATCCTCCTAACCTTTCAGTTCCATTAAGTCTTCGGCGTTGAGCGTATGCGCTACTTTGTACACGCGGTAGCACGCAACTGCCATGATGATAACAGCGATAAATGCGTCGGTTGAAATACCAATTTCAACCAGCTCGGGCGCATTAGGTGCCAGCAAAGCCAGCGTAAGATGCGATCCGTTTTCCATAAGGCAGTAACCGAAAATTTGTTTAACAATATTGCGTTGCGAAACAATGCACGTCATACCAATAAGGAAGTGTGCAAGTGAAATAGCAAGTGCCGGTTTCACTTCCTGGGCGGTTGGCACATCGAATGCCTGCACAACAACCAAGCAAACACCCACTTCAATAGCAGCAATAACGAACAAGAATGGACCCGAAACGCGCGGAGCAAGTGTCGATCCTGCATCTTTAATTTTGTACGACAAAAAGATGATAATGCCGGGCACAATAAGTGCCTTCGTTACAAATGCAGATCCAGCCCACTTAAGCAGCTCTTCTGAGCCGGTAACGGCAGCAAGAGCAAGAAAGATGCCAACTAAAACGCACGACTGAAGACCGTAGCAGATAGCGGCAGGTTTTGCTCCTTTAACCATGAGAACAACCATTGAGGTTACAATGAGCAGTCCTCCCAAAATATTAACGAGAGTATATCCTGACATAATGAACCCCTACCCTATCCAAGCGGCTGCAATAAAGCTTGAGGACAGCGCCATAATAATAAGCACGCAGAACACGCCAACCATCGGTTTTGGAATAGGCGCAGCTGCAGCAACCGTCTCGGATGGTTCGCCGAACAGCACGAAGCCTGTCCATTTAAGGAACCATGCAAAGCAAGCAACTGTCTCAATCAGTGCAACAACAACAATAAACATCAGTACCGGATTACCTTCAGCAGCTTGAATACCTCCGCAGAAGATAATGTACTTCGAGAAGAACAGGTTCATCGGAGGCGCACCTGCAATAGCAAGCGCGGCCATGCCAAAGCCAATACCCAGTAAGGGGCGTTTTTTCAGCAAGCCCTTCAAACGAGGCAGCATACGCGTTCCCATAGTGTATGAGCACGCACCAGCAATAAGGAAGAACAGCGTTTTGGTAAATGCGTGGTTAAACACGTGAGTTACTGAACCATTAAAGGCAAGCTGACTTCCGAAAATGCAAAAACCAAATCCAAGGAAGATGTACGCTAACTGCGAAATCGTTGAGAACGCTAACAAGCGCTTCATGTCTTTTTGCGGCAGATACATCATGAACGCAAACAAGCAGGTAGCGATACCGCCAATGACAACAACCCAACCCACAACTTCTGGAACTTGACCTGCTCCAATAAGAGCACGTGCGAACACTGCAACACCAACTTTAACCATTGATGCGCCGTGCAAGTATGCAGAAACAGGAGTCGGCGCCTCCATAGCGGATGGCAGCCACATATAAAATGGCAGCTGCGCCGATTTGCCCCATGCTGCCATAAGGATCAGCAGCAACACGGCAATTTTCGTGTTGTCATCAAGCAGTGAAATAGCAGCTGTTTCAAACGTTCCAACGTTAAGGAACATGATAGCGGCCGCAAAGTACAAGCCCAATGACGCAATATGCGTAAGGATAAGAGCTTTCATAGCCGACTTACGAGCAGTTTTCGTGTCGTAGTAGCCAATCAAAGCCCAAGAACAACCACCGGTTACTTCGAAGAACAGCAACTGGCTAAGCACGGTTGACGAATACACCAAACCGGCCATGGCGCCAATAAACACCGTGAAGAACGCATAGAAGCGACGGCGTGGTGCATCGGCGTGCTCACGGTTTCCTGAATTCAAGTATCCAACTGAATAGATTGAAATAAGCAAACCAATACCAACAAAGCACGGCGCAAACATAACGCTTACTTTGTCGAAAATAAATCCAAGTACGGTTGTGCCACCAAAAGCAACGAATGGCACTGAAATGCTATCCTGACCACTAAGCGCTAAAAGAATCCAGATAGCTAGGGTAAACGCTGTGGAAATAGATGCAGCAGTAATGCACATCCACTTCGCACATTTTTGTGGAATCATGGTCAGCAGCAGCGCCATAACAAATGGCACCAACACTGATGCTGCAGCGAGCGCGGGAAGAATAACGTCTAACATAGTAACTCCTCCCTATAATCCCAGAATACTAAACACGACTGCAATAAGCGCAATGCCAACCACAACCCATGTTTGTCGACTAATATAAATCCAACGAACACGTGCAACAATGTTTTCAATCACTGATGCCACAAAGCCGATAACGGCAACTTTTGCAATAAATATCACGGCGCCAAGAGCAAGACCAAGCAACGATGTGTCGGTAGCAGATCCAAAAGGAAGGAAGATTGCTACAAACCAAGAAATAACAACGATTTGCTTGATGCCCATGCCAACTTTAATCATGGCAAGTGAAGCGCCTGAATATTCTTGCAGCGGACCTTCCTGGATTTCCTGCTCGGCTTCGGCAGCGTCGTAAGGAAGCTTACCAAGTTCGAAATAGCAGGCAACCGCAAAGGCAATACCGGCAACGATAAGCGCAACAGGCGTTTGTGCAATGCCAGCGCCAATAACCGTTCCCATAACACCAACGTTGGTAGTGCCCGTAGCAAGCGCAGCAACAAACAGCGCAAACATCATCGACGGCTCAACAAGAACACCAATGATAAGCTCGCGGATACCACCGATGCCGCTGTATGCCGACGAGCTATCAACAGCAGCAAGCGCGAAAAAGAAGCGCGGAAGTGCCATCAGATAGATAATCGTGATGATATCGGCAAGCACTGGAACAGGGCTCATGCGCGAAATCATCGGCATGCCAAATGCAACCACCAAGCAACTACCCATAAATAAGGGAGGCATAAGGCGCGATACAAAGCTTGAATCGGCAGTATGAATATCTTGACGATTCATAAGCTTGAAAATATCGTAATAATCTTGCCAAACAGACGGACCTTTTCTCGTGTGCAACTTAGCGCGCAACCAACGAGAAGTTCCCGTAAAAAGCGGTGCGAGGAGCACCAGTCCAACAACTTGGACAACACCTACTAGTACTAAAATACCAAAGTCAAACATCTCGCACCTCCTTCTAAATAAGAACCGATAAAGCAAGCAGCAAGATAAGCGCAACTAATACGTACAAGATATAGATACGGAAGTCGCCGCCTTCAATTGCTTTCACTTTATTACTAAGCCACACAACTAAGTTTGCACCAGCATCAACGATGTATTTGTCGCCCAGTTGCTCGGCAACTTTACATCCATCAACCGTTTTGTCAAAAGCACGCACAAAACTGGGAGCAAACGATGCGAAGAACGTTCTCACTTTGTACAGAGGCTTCAGAATTTCACCTACCTGAGCTGCGAAGCTTGTTGCAATAACAGGCATGTGAGCATCGGGCAAGTAACCGCAGCACCAAGGATCTTGGCGTACCGTAACGCTTGCTTTGCTCATTTGCGAACGCAGGAAAATGCCTAAGCCAATAAACAAAACCAACA
>CAMPNZ010000077.1 GCA_946892075.1 uncultured Coriobacteriales bacterium | reverse complement strand
AAGAATGGAGAATCTCAGCTTAGGTCAAGCTCTAACGTTAGTGTAAATTCATTTTGTAAATCCAACTTCAAAATATGTCCGTTATGGAATTATTTCTAAATAGAGTTGAATTACATAAGCTTATTCTTCACAATGTACTTAGATTAAGTTCCGAAACGGAAATAATTCTCAATAGAAAGATGTAGACTCATGGAAATAAAGCGTGATCACTATCTAGATAAATTAATACGGAAACAAGGCAATGGATTTATTAAGCTTATTACAGGAATTAGAAGAAGCGGAAAATCTTATTTGCTTAACAACCTATTTTATAATCATCTAATCCAAAGCGGCATCGATGAAAACCATATTATAAAATTTGCCTTTGATTCAGGTAGAGATTTATTAAACATTGACGAAGATCTAATGGATTTAGATGTATTAAGCGGTGAAAGATTAGTAGATCCTAAAAAGTTTTTAGACTATATCGCAGACAAAACTAATGACAATGAGAAATTTTATATACTCTTAGATGAAGTTCAATTACTTAAATCTTTTGAGCAAGTATTAAATGGGTTTTTGCGTCAAGATAATTTTGATGTTTATGCTACTGGGAGTAATTCTAAATTTTTATCAAAAGATATCATTACTGAATTTGCAGGTAGAGGTGATGAGATTCATATTATGCCGCTCGTATTTTCTGAATTTCTTCAAACATATGACGGCGATAAAGAAGATGCTTTTGCTGAATACCAAGTTTATGGTGGTTTACCAGCTGCAGCTTTAATGAAAACTGATGAAGACAAGATGAATTATCTCAAAGGACAATTGAAAAATGTATATTTGCGAGATATTGTTCATAGATACGACATACGCCTAACGTCTGAACTAGAAGATTTGCTCAATATTTTGGCGTCAGGAATTTCAAACCTTACTAATCCAAGCAAAATAGCATCAACTTTTCAATCCATACAAACGTCTAAAATTTCAGCAAATACCATTGATAAGTTTATAGGCTATTTCGAGGACTCTTTTATCTTAAAAAGAGTCTATAGGTATGACGTTAAAGGGAGAAAATATATAGGTACGCCTTATAAAATATACTTTGAAGATATGGGACTTCGAAATGCAAGGTTAAATTTTAGGCAGATAGAACCAACCCACCTAATGGAAAATATTATCTATAACGAATTAAGATATCGTGGCTATATGGTGGATGTAGGAATGGTGATGAAAAGGGAAAATAGTAATAATAAAGACACAAAGAAACAACTGGAAGTTGATTTCATAGCTAACCTGGGAAGTAAAAGATATTATGTTCAATCTGCCTATAGCCTTCCATCAATCGAAAAAGTAAATCAAGAAAAAGCATCCTTATTACATATTGATGACTCATTTAAAAAAATAATTATCGTGAAAGATAGAATCAAGCCATTTTTAGACGAAAATGGAATACTTACTCTTAATTTATTCGACTTCTTATTGGATAAGCATAGTTTAGATTTATAACGAATACCTTTATTTATTAGTATGGATATATTTCCACATACGAAGCTTTAAGAAACATTTCATTTTATCTATACTGGCCACTCAATCCAGGTGGTTTGCGTTAAGTGGTTTGCGTGCGGAAAATTGTCTTTTCGAGGGCGCAAAAAATTCGATATTCTGCCAAAAAAATAAAATAAATGATAAAATTTTTTTGATTAATGTTTCCAAATAAGGCGTCGACCTGCGTTTATGAAAATTTTGTTTGAGCTTTATTATTCTTGCAAAAGAATAATAAAGGTCTATAATGTAAGTACGGATTTTGAGTGTTAACTTCTTTGTCCGCCTCACTCGTCTCAGCCGAAGTATCACCCCCCTCCGATACTTCGGCATTGTTGTATCATGAGCCTTTTTGCTAACTGTGACTTCTTGCTCTTTGATGTGTCTGCCCCGTGTTACGCCTGCTCAATCGCTTCCACAACATCGCATCCAAACTGTTTAACGTGCGCTGGCGCGTTCACGCCATAGCGCTCGATTATCTTTACAATCGCCGAGCCAATAATCACGCCGTCGGCATAGCGCGCAACATCACGCGCCTGTTCAGGTGTCGAAATGCCAAACCCTACGGCGCAAGGAACGCTTGTATGCTGGCGAATAAGCGAAATCACGCTGCTTACGTGGCTGTCAAGCGTGCTTCGCGTGCCCGTAACACCTAGGCTCGATACCACGTAAATGAAACCTTGCGCGTCTTTCGCAATGCGCGCAACACGCTTTTCCGAGGTCGGAGCAATAAACGAGATAAGCGCCACGCCGTATTTATCGCAGCTGGCTTGAAATTCTTCCTTTTCTTCGTAAGGAATATCGGGCAAAATGAGTGCGCCAACGCCCACGTCTTTGCACGATTGCATAAACCTATCGGCTCCGTAGGAGAACACCACGTTTGCGTACGTCATAAACGCAAGCGGTACGTGAATGTCGTTTTTCATGCTTTTTAACAGGGAAAACACCGAATCGGTAGTGGTGTGTGCCGCCAGCGCACGAATGTTTGCCGCCTGAATAACGGGTCCTTCGGCCGTGGGGTCGGAAAACGGAATTCCCAACTCGATAAGTGATGCTCCCGCTTCTTGCAGCGCCAAAATGCACGCTTTCGTGGTTTCGATATTAGGATCACCGCAGGTAATGAAGGGGATAAACGCTTTGCCGTTCGCAAAATCGCCAGAAAGCGTACAAGAACGATTATTCATGGATATCTTCTCCTTTATAGCGTGCAATAGCAGCACAGTCTTTGTCGCCACGCCCCGAAAGCGTTACCACAATGCGCTGGTCACGGGGCAGTTTTGGCGCAATTTTCATAGCATAGGCAAGTGCGTGTGCCGACTCAATTGCCGGAATGATGCCTTCCGTTTTCGACAAATATTCAAACGCCGCCACCGCTTCATCGTCGGTTATCGGAACGTACTCGGCGCGCCCAATGTCGTGAAGATAGGCGTGTTCAGGGCCTACACCTGGGTAATCAAGCCCCGCCGAAATGGAGTACACGGGAGCAATCTGCCCAAACTCGTCCTGGCAAAAATACGATTTCATGCCGTGGAAAATTCCTACCGTTCCCGTAGTGATTGTGGCGGCCGTGTCGGGCGTATCTGCCCCTTTACCTGCGGCTTCACAACCAACCAAGCGCACCGACGCGTCGTTTATGAAGTGGTAAAACGAACCGATGGCGTTCGACCCGCCGCCTACACACGCGCACACGATGTCGGGCAGCGCACCTTCCTGTTCCTGCATTTGCTGCTTAATTTCCTTCGAAATTACCGCCTGAAAATCGCGCACAATCGTGGGGAACGGATGCGGGCCCATCACCGAGCCCAGGCAGTAGTGCGTGTCGCTGATGCGGCGTGTCCATTCGCGAAGCGCCTCGTTAACGGCATCTTTAAGCGTTGCCGTGCCGCTGCTTACCGCGCGAACTTCGGCACCCAGCAGACGCATTTTGTACACGTTCAGCGCTTGGCGCTCGGTATCTTCCTTGCCCATGAACACAACGCACTCCATGCCGAACAGCGCTGCGGCTGTTGCGGTGGCAACGCCGTGCTGACCTGCGCCAGTTTCTGCAATCAGGCGCGTTTTCCCCATTTTTTTCGCAAGGAGCGCCTGCCCGAGCACGTTGTTTATTTTGTGCGCGCCTGTGTGGTTTAAGTCTTCGCGCTTCAAGAAAATTTTCGCGCCGCCAAGGTCGTTTGTCATTTTTTCGGCAAAATACAGCAGAGACGGCCGCCCTGCGTACGAGTTTAGAAGCTCGTGTAGTTCGCGGTTGAACTGCGCATCGTTTTTGTAGAACGTGTACGCCGACTCCAATTCTTCAAGCGCGCTCATCAGCGTTTCGGGGATGTACTGGCCGCCGTGAATGCCGAATCGGCCGTGTGGATTAGTCATGATGTCTCCTTTGTGAACAGGGGGAATGGGTGGAAGTGCTCGCGTTCGCGGCGGCGTGCGCGGGTGGTGCGGGTTGCGCGGACGGCGTCGCTTGCGTTGGTGCTGATTGCGCGAACGGCGACGCTTGCGTTGGTGCTGCGTTCCAGGTATCGAAGCGAACTACTTCCTCAAGAAACTGCTGCATTTTTGCAGGATCTTTTGAGCCCTGTGTTTCTATGCCCGAGCTTACATCAACGCCAAACGGATGGCACAATTCACATGCTAGAAACACATTTTCGGGCGACAGTCCGCCTGCAAGCAAGTACGCGCGCTGCAGAACATTATGCCTGTTAGCAGGCGCATCATCCTGCGCATCAGCGCGTGCATCTGCGCGCGTATCGCCCAGTAAATTCCAGTTGAAACGAGCGCCTTCGCCTTTGCCGGCATCCAGCAAAACCATCGATGCGCTGCTTGTGCGTGCCCGCTCTATATCACATGCCTGTTTCACGCAAAACGCCTGGATAATCGGCTTTTTCGTACGTTTGCAAAGCCGAGCAATATACGCTTCATCCTCGCTGCCGTGCAGTTGCGCGTAATCGATAACGCCGTTGTTCAAAAGCGAGGCAACGGCTGCGGGCTGTTCGTTCACAAACACGCCCACCGTGGATATTTCGGGTGCAAGCAGGCTTTTCAACTGCAATGCCTGCGATGCGCTGATGACTCGTTTGCTGGGCGCGTAGAACACAAATCCCACATAAAGTGGCGTTTTTGGATAGCTGCGGTGAAGCGCGTTGATGGTTTCGACGTCGCGTGCGGCATCACGCGTGCACGCGACGTC
>CAMPNZ010000076.1 GCA_946892075.1 uncultured Coriobacteriales bacterium | reverse complement strand
TGAAGTGCGCTATCGCCTCCAGAAAACGCGCACGAAATGTAATACGATCCAAAATACGCAATGAAGGTCATAAGAATGCCGAGTGCTGCCATAATAAGCAGGCTTTTCTTAAGCAGGCTTTGTTTTTCAACCAGATTCGCACTGCCATGCGCAAAACTCATCAGCGGCGAGGAAGCAATGGCAAAACCGCCAAACAATGCGCTGAACAGCCATCCGACGTATAAAAGCGTGCCGTATGCAGCAACGCCGTCGGCACCAATATAGGAAAGCAGCTGAATGTTGTACAACATGCCTGCAAGCGATACTGAAACAAGAGAAATCATTTCAGATGAACCGTTTGAGCACGCTTTTGCAATGGTGCTCATGCGCACCGCAAAACGTGTGAAGCGAAAATGACTTGAGTTGTGTTTGCGCATGAAGTATACCGACGGTATGTCGCCGCCCGCAAATTCTGAAATCGCGGTAGCCCACGCAGCACCTGCAACCCCCCAGTTCAGCCCTGCCACAAACACCGCATCAAGCACGATATTCGACAAGCCAGCCACAAGCGTTACCAGAAAGCCGTAGCCTGGTTTTCCTGCAGCGCTAAACAGCGGCTGAAACGCATATTGCACCATATAAAACGCAAGAGAGCTCATCGAAATGCGGCCATAAACAAGCGCCATCTCGTATAAATTGTCACGCGCCCCCAAAGCATAGGCAATTGACGGCATGAACAGATACCCAAGCGCTGCGCACACCACGCCAAGCAGAAAAGTAAACACCGTAAGCAAAGTAAAACTTTCCTGCGCAAATTTCGTTTTTCCTGCTCCTTGAGCATGCGAAACAAGCGCAGAGCCACCAGCTCCGATCATAAAGCCAGCGGAGCCCAAAATAAGAATAAAAGGCATTACAATGTTGATTGCTGCAAACGCTTCTTTTCCTGAACAGTTCACAACAAAAAGACCGTCTATAACCGCATACACCGATGCAAACAAGGTGGTTGCCATGCACGGCACACTCAGCTTGAGCAGCTCAAAAAGTGTAAAATGTTTTGTCATATCGGTAGCCATGCCTAAATTATATCCAATGAATAAGGTGCTTGGCAATCCTGTATAAGCGTGAACAGGTAGTTCGTGAAAAGCTTGTGAAGTGCGTAATAAACTTCCTTACAACAGGACGTACTACACGAAACTATGGTATGTAATAGGCAGTAATAATAAGTAGAAGAAATACGTGCACGCCGAAACAGCTCTAAATGCACACGACGCTAAAGCGGCAAAGGAGGACAGATGCAGGTAGTATCACGCAGAGCAGCTGGCATCACCTTTACGCTTGCGGGCGCTATTTTATGGGGCTTCTCTGGCGCAACGATACAATATTTGCTTTCGACACAGCTTATTTCTCCGTTGATAATAACGCTTGTGCGCATGATTGGTGCAGGTATATTATTCCTGATAATCGGGCGATTTCTTCAACCAGGAAGCATAGGTGCACTTCTTGCATCGAAGCGCGATATTGCCGCTTGCGCCATGTTTGGCATTGCGGGATTGTTCTTCAACCAAATAAGCTACGCTACTACCGTAGGTTTTACCAATTCGGGTACCGCAACGGTTCTTGCAAGCTTAAGCATTATTATCGTTATGCTTGTAAGCTGCGCGCAATTCCGAAAACTGCCGCGCGTTCAAGATGTTGTTGGACTGGTGTTTGCGCTGCTTGCAACCTTTCTTATTGCAACAAAAGGCGATGTGCACAGCTTAGCTATCCCGCGCGAGGGGCTTGTCATGGGATTTATCAACGCCATAACCGTTGCAATTTATGTGATGTATCCGCGCAAACTGATGAACACGTATGGCAGTATCACAACAGCTGGTTTTGGTATGCTTTTTGGTGCGTGCGCTGCCGTTATAAGCACAGGTAGCATCCGTATTCTTGAAGCAAGCGGCACCACGTGTATGCCTTCCATAACGCAGCTTGCACACATTCCTCCCCTGCGCGCTGACATCCTGGTAGGGCTTTTCATTGTAACGGTTATTGGTACTGTTGGCGCATTTGGTATGTACCTCCATGGCATTTCGATTATCGGCGGTGTTCAAGGAACGCTTTTAGGAGCAGCGGAGCCTCCCAGCGCAACTATCTTCCCTGCTGTTTTCTTGGGAACGATATTTACCTGGGCCGATTGGCTTGGTCTCATTTTTATGCTGATAACGGTGGTGCTGGTTGCGCTACCAAACAAAAACCAAACTTGATATACTAAGCAGAGCCAAAATATTTTTTCAATCGCGAAGAAATGAGGTTGTATGAAAGCGTTTGCACAGTTTATCACCCGCTTCCATAAGATAATTTTGCTTATTGGAATTATTGGTGCTCTCGCGTGCGCCGCCGCCATACCTGCAAGTAAAATATGCCAAGATCAAACGGCATATTTACCGCCTAAGCTACCATCGCGTGTGGCGCTTGACATTCAAACACAAGAATTTGGCCATACAAGCGACATGCTTATTATGACGCACGATCAAAGCGAAGATACGCTGAATAGTCTTTCCGAAGCGCTGCGCTGCATGCCTGAGGTAGCATCGTTGTATTCTCAAAAAAGCAGCGTGGACAATTCTTACACGCTTCTGAGTTTAGCAGTAAAAGCAAATGCGTATTCAGATGAAGCAAAACAGGTGCTTAGCAGTATAAAATCTACACTTGAACAGCACGGTTTACACGTGCACGGAAAACACCAAAATGCCTACATCAGTGGTACGATAGCGCAAGCGAATACCGACTCGGTGTCGTATACGCTGCTGTTTGCCGTTCTTGCAGTAATTGTAATTTTGTTTATTATGGGTCGCTCATGGCTTGACCCGTTCCTGTTGTTAGGAACCATCGGCATTGCCATTTTATATGGCATGGGAACAAACGCCCTGCTACCAAGCGTTTCAAAAATTAGCTTCTCAATTGGCGCTTTATTGCAGCTGGTGCTGTCGCTTGACTATTCGATTATGTTGCTTACCTTTTATCGAGAAAAGCGCGAATCGGGGCTTTCAGCACGTGACGCCATGCGCGATACCTTAAGCACGAAACTTACCGCCATCCTTGCAAGCTCAACGACCACTATTGCCGGTTTGCTATGCCTTGTTGCAATGCAATTTCCTATTGGGCGCGATTTGGGAATTGTACTGGCAAAAGGTGTGGCGTTTAGTTTGATTATTGCCTTTACGGTGCTGCCCAGCTCCATTCTTGTGCTTGATAAAGCGCTCGTAAAAACGCAAAAGCCAAGTCCAACGCCCACTTTGAAGCACCTGGCGCACATCCAGCACACGCTGCGCATACCGCTTGCTGTTGCGTTACTCATAATTGTTGTTATAAGCGTACCACTACGCTCGACAATGGACCCGTACTTCCATGTGTCTATCTGGTCGAGTGATGATGCAACCGTGCAGCGCTACTTTGAACCAGAATCGAATTCAGTAATTTTGTACCCAAGCACAAAAACTGCAAGCGATGACGACCGTGCGCTTGCGTTGGTAGACAAGCTGAAAACGCTCCCCGGTGTAAAATCGGTTATGAGTTATGAAACCAGCATCGGCAAGCCTCAATCGCGCGAACAGTTGCTTGAAACCAGCCACATACCTGAACCAGTAGCTACCGTACTGATGGATAAAATTCTCAATCCCGATATACAAGACACGTATACGGTATCCGAGTTCTGCATGATATTGGCAAACAGCGTGGGCAAGAATAATGGCGAAAGCAGCTTGCCAGGGGCAACGGGGAACGTTCAAGGGTCGCAAGCGAAGGGCGCTGGCACTAGCTCTTCTACAAGCGCTTCTACTGGCGCTTCCACCAGCACACCTTCTGTATCCTACGCGCAAGATGGTACAATCATCCCTGGTTTAAGCGGCGGAGCATACGCCGCAACAGCAGCAACACCCGAACAAATTGCTGCTGCGCGCATGCAACAGCGCATGCAATTACAGCAACTCGCCCAGCACTATCAAGCTGATCCTCGTAAACTAACAGCGCAAGAAATGTATCATGTGCTGCAAGCCATTTCGCCGCGCATGCCAAACCTTGTCACCATAGAATCTCTCTACCAAGTGACCAGCGCGCAAAAACGGTATAACCCCACATGGAGAGTTTCCCTGTTCCAGCTGGTAGAAGAACTCGAAAAGCAAGTTAACGCGCGCAATGCTCTGTTTGTGTCCATGAGTTCAAGCGAGAAAATGGACCTGCGCGTGAAAGCTCATGCATTGGAAACAGCGCACGACAATTTTGTGGGTTCCCACTTCAACCGCATGATTATTACGTCTAATGTGCATCCAGAATCGAAAGAGATGACGCAATTTATATCAGAAAGCACCGAGTTGTTGCACAACGCCTATGGAAACGACACGCATGTGCTAGGAGCAGCACAAACTGCTCATGAAGCACGCGGCGTGTTCAATAACGACTTGCAGCTTGTTTGCATTTTAAGCATTGCAGCCGTGTTTATTATTGTAGCGCTTGCGTTCCGCTCACTGAGTATTCCGCTTCTGTTGGTGTTGCTGATACAAGGTTCTATCAATGTAACAGCAGGTATTACGGGCGTTTTAGGAGGCGGCACGTACTACGTTGCACTGGTTATTGTACAGGCAATTCTTATGGGTGCCACTATCGACTATGCTATTTTGTTTACTGAAAACTATCGCGTGGCGCGCAAAGAACAAACGGTGCGTGATGCACTTGCGTATTCGTATCGCCTTACTATCCACACGGTTGCCTGTTCAGGTGGCATTTTGTTCATTACCACGGGCGTGTTGGGTTTGTTCTCTCCCGATCCAACGACCTCGCAAGTATGCCTTACGCTCGCAGAAGGCGCTGGTATTGCGATTATTTTCATTTTATAGATCGGAAGAGCGTCGTGTAGGGAAAGAGTGTAGATCTCGGTGGTCGCCG
>CAMPNZ010000075.1 GCA_946892075.1 uncultured Coriobacteriales bacterium | reverse complement strand
GTTCCCCACGAGCAACGGCGATGCGTTCCCCACGAGCAACGGCGATGCGTTCCCCACGGCGCGCCAAAACACGTTCCCATGCAAGAAAAGCACCTTGCATATGGAATTTTATAGATACGCTATGCATTACAAAATAATGGTTGACTTTGCGCTCCGCGAGTACTTTAATAGGGAACAATTCATCACTGAAGAAACCGTTGACGCGGAGATAACGGTAGTCATGCCTGTACAGAGAATCCACGGTGCTGAGATGTGGATAAGAAACAAGCTATCAAATGGACCGCTGAGGGCATAGTCAAATGAAACGGATGCGTTTCGAAGCGTGAAAAGCAATGCGCGGCACTTACGCAGCGCGGCGCACATCACATAATCGATGCGCAGCATGTTTCAAAGTATTCTATGACGTAGGGCACACGTTACGTGCTGGAGATGTGATTGCATCTCTTAAGAGCGCAGTTCAGCTGCGAATTCAAGGTGGCACCGCGGATATATATCACCGCATACGATGATACTTGTTCGTCCTTGATGGAATGTTCCATTGAGGATTTTTTTATGCGCACGAACGCTCGCTCGCCCTCATGGAACAACAAACGGTGTTTCGTAAGGAGGAGCTATGACTGCAACACACAATCAACCAGGTGCCGAAAGTGCGCCGCCACAAGCGCAAACCTATGATGAAGCGGAAGAAATTCGCGCATTTCCCAGCATGCAACAATTGGAAACGATACGCGCAACCAAGCGCTACACCATTGCGCCTGTTGCGTGTGAATTCCCTGCTCACACAAGCGATCCGCTGGATGTGCTAAGCATTTTGAAGCGCATTTCGCACCATGTGTACGTGCTGGAATCGGCGCAACAAGGAGCGCAAGGCGCGCAACAGGGCACGCAACAGGCTGCACAAACCGCACAAGGCGCAGGCACCACGCCATCAACGCAAACGCCCCAGCGAGAACGGGGCCGCTACACGTTCCTTGGCTTTGATCCCAAACGCAACATCTATTGCGAACAGGGAAAACTAACCATCGACGACGTTCACCTTGAAACACAACAGCCAACCAACGTTATTCGCAGCATCTTACACGAATATAAAAGCCCGCACATCAACCGTCTTCCTCCTTTTACGGGCGGTTTAGTGGGATATTTCTCGTTCGAATATTTAGGCTACAAAGAGCCGAAGCTGGCAAACAACCAGTTCAACGAGGGTGCGTTCCGCGATCTTGACCTCATGCTGTTCGACAAAGTAATTGCATTTGACAATCTTACGCACCGCATTGTGCTAATTATCAACATTAAGCTGAACAATCTGGAAGAAAACTACCAGCACGCGCTGATGGAGCTTGACTCGCTAAAACGCCTGATAATGCAAGGGAAAAAGCAAGCCGACGAGCCAGGCAGCATTACAGGACCCGTGCAAGCGCTGTTCTCGAAACAGCAATTTTGCTCAATGGTTGCCAGCGCAAAGCAGCACATTGTGGCGGGCGACATTTTCCAAATTGTACTATCGAACCAGTTGAGCGCGCCATTTTCGGGAAGTTTGCTGAATACGTACCGCCGCCTGCGCACCATTAACCCCAGCCCCTACATGTTCTACTTTTCGGGCGACGACATGGAAATTGCCGGCGCATCGCCCGAAACGCTTGTCGACTTGAAAGACGGTGTGCTGCACACCTACCCGCTTGCGGGAACGCGCAAACGCGGTGCCACGCCGCAGGAAGATATGGCACTTGAACAGGAGCTTCTTCACGACGAAAAGGAGCTTGCGGAACACAACATGCTGGTTGATTTAGGGCGCAACGATTTGGGGCGCATAAGCGCATTTGGCAGCGTAGTTGTTGAGCGCCTGCACAGCATTGAGCGCTTTTCCCACGTGATGCACATTGGCTCGGCCGTGCGCTCGCGCATTGACGCGCAGCACGACGCGCTTGACGCAGTTGAGGCTCTTATGCCTGCTGGCACGCTTAGTGGCGCGCCCAAAATTAAGGCGTGCGAGCTCATTGGCGCACTTGAAGGCACCAAGCGCGGCATTTACGGCGGCGCTATTGGCTACGTGGATTTCACGGGCAATATGGACATGTGCATTGGCATTCGGCTGCTGTACAAAAAGGCAGGTAGAGTGGTTGTTCAGACGGGCGCGGGCATTGTTGCCGACTCCATTGCCGAAAACGAATACCAGGAATGCCTGAACAAGGCGCGCTCGTCGCTTGCGGCTCTTGAGGAACAGCCCGCTGACGCGGCACAGATGAAAGCACATGAATAGGAGGCGCATTGCTATGACATTACTTATCGACAATTACGACAGCTTCGCGTACAACCTGTATCAATACATTGGAACCATCGACCCTGCTATTCGCGTTATTCGCAACGATGAACTGCCGCTTGACGACATCGAGCGCCTTCAGCCCGACCGCATTATTATCTCTCCGGGCCCTGGTAAGCCGTGCGACGCAGGCTGCATCGAAGGTGTGATCAAGCATTTTTTGGGGCGCGTGCCTATTTTGGGCGTGTGCTTGGGTCATCAGGCATTATGCGAAGCGCTGGGGGCGCGCATCGTGCCCGCGAAACGCCTGATGCACGGCAAGCAGTCGCGCGTTGCGATACGTTCGTCATGCGCGTTATTCGCCCATTTACCTGCGGAGATACTGGTTGCGCGCTATCACTCACTTGCGGTAGACCGCGCCAGTTTACCGTCGTGTTTGGAAGTGTGCGCTGAAGCCGACGACGGGGAAATAATGGCAGTTCAACATCAAAGCGCCTGCGCGTTTGGATTGCAGTTTCATCCCGAATCGATCATGACGCCCGACGGCATGAGCATACTGGAAAACTTCATGCGATTGCGCCTGTAAACTGGGCGTTTGGAACGTATGCAAAACGCAAGGGCGCGAACACGTTCCCCAGCCCCAGCACGAACACGTTCCCCAGCACGAAACCCCGCACCAAACCCGAACACGTTCCCCACAAACGTGAAGCGTGAACCATAAAACCACTTGAATGCGCTGTGAAGTGCACATTCGTACACGAAAGGAATAACCATGATAGCTGAAGCCATTAAAAAAATTGTCGGCAAGCACGATTTGACGTACGCGGAAGCCTACGACGTGATGAACGAAATCATGAGCGGCGAAACCACGCAGACGCAAAATGCAGCCTTCCTAGCTGCGCTTTCGACCAAAAGCACGCGCGCGGAAACCATCGACGAAATTTGTGGCTGCGCGCAAGCGATGCGCGAACACGCCTGCGCAGTGCATGCGCCGGGCCCTGTCCTTGAAATTGTGGGAACCGGCGGCGACGGATCGAACAGCTTCAACATTTCTACGACATCGGCGCTGGTAATAGCCTCGGCCGGCGTGGACGTTGCCAAACACGGCAACCGCGCAGCGTCGTCGGCGTCGGGCGCGGCCGATTGCCTGGAAGCGTTGGGCGTGAACATCAACCAAAGCCCCGAAACATGCGTTGAGCTGCTTAAACGCGTTCACCTGTGTTTCCTGTTTGCACAGCGCTATCACCGTTCCATGAAATATGTGGCTCCTATCAGGAAAGAGCTGGGTGTTCGCACCGTGTTCAACATTTTGGGGCCGCTGACCAACCCCGCTACGCCAACAATGCAGCTGCTGGGCGTCTATGACGATTATTTGGTGGAACCGCTGGCGCGTGTGCTTTCTAAGCTGGGCGTTTCGCGCGGGATGGTGGTGTATGGCACCGACAAGCTGGATGAAATTTCGCTGAGCGCGCCCACGCACGTGTGCGAATTTGACGGCGATACGCTAAAAAGCTACGAAATTGCGCCGGAAGATTTCGGCTTGCAACGTTGCCATAAAGAAGATTTGCAGGGCGGATCTCCTGCCGAGAACGCGCGCATCACACGTGCTGTTTTGGCTGGTGAGAAGGGTGCGCATCGCAACGCTGTGCTGATGAACGCAGGCGCGGCGCTGTATATCGCGCGCAAAGCGGATACGCTGGCGCACGGCATTGAAGTGGCTGCTGAGCGCATCGATTCTGGAGCGGCACAGCGCACGCTTGAGCAGTTTATCGCCCTGAGCAACGAGCTTGAAAACGCCACTGACCAGCACTAAGCACTAATGCAAGGCGCTAGAAACGAGAACGAGCATGACTATCCTTGATGAACTTGCCGCACGTGCGCGTGCGCGCGTAGCAGAAGCAAAGCAGCATATACCTTTTGAGCTGCTGAAAGAACGCGTTGCGGAAGCGAACGCAAACACCACACACGCAGCCGCGTTCCCCTTTGAACAGGCCGTACGCGCAGACGGCTTGTCGTTTATCTGCGAATGCAAGCGTGCAAGCCCCTCAAAAGGCCTGATAGCCCCTCATTTTCCCTATCTTGATATCGCGCAAGCTTATGAAGCCGCTGGCGCAAATGCAATTTCGGTGCTTACCGAGCCCAGTGCGTTTTTGGGCGATGCGCGCTACTTGCAAGAGATTGCAAGCGCGGTGCATATCCCCTGTTTACGCAAGGATTTTATCGTTGACGAGTACATGATTTACGAAGCAAAGCTCCTTGGCGCGCAGGCGGTGCTGCTCATTTGCGCCATCCTCGATACACCCACGCTTGCTGCATTTTTGCGTTGCTGCAACGAACTTGGCTTGTCGTCCCTGGTTGAAGCGCACAACAAGCAGGAAATTTCGAACGCAATCGCAGCGGGGGCGCGCATTATTGGCGTGAACAACCGCAACTTGCACGATTTTAGTGTTTCCACAAATTGCGCAACTGAACTGCGGAAATACGTTCCCTCTGAGGTTGCATTTGTTGCGGAAAGCGGCATTCAAAGCGCAACGGATGTTTTGGAGGCGTATAACGCTGGCGCCGATGCGGTGCTGGTTGGGGAAGCGATGATGCGTGCCGAGAATAAAGCAGCTGAACTGACGAAACTACGCTCAAAGCTGCCAGCAACAGCAACAGGAGGCGCACATGACCTGCGTTAAATTTTGCGGCATTACGCGTGCATGCGACGTCGAAAGCATCAACGCGCTCCACCGCAGCTATCCAAAAACGCCACTTTATGTGGGATTTGTGTTCTACGCGCCC
>CAMPNZ010000074.1 GCA_946892075.1 uncultured Coriobacteriales bacterium | reverse complement strand
CCGATTTTGCCCGCAATAAGAAAATTCACCATTGCTTTTGGGTGTATCGGAGCGCTCGAAACTAAGTGCGGGCGGGCACGCTTGCGGAACTGTACGCTTGCAAAGAGGCGCAACGGCACAGGTAGATGCTTTGTTTGCAGGCACATGAATGCACGGAATTGATTTTTTCTTGAACACCGCGCATTTTTCCCGCGTGTTAGGTTAAAATAAGCAAGCACGCGCGGGCCCTTAGCTCAATGGCGGAGCAGGGGACTCATAATCCCTTGGTTGCAGGTTCGAGTCCTGCAGGGCCCACCACGTTTCTTTGTGTTTGTATCGTAGTTTATTATTTCGTGTATTATAGAATGTGCACTGTATAAGAGTAGCTCAATTGCTTTATGTAAGCACATATACGCCCGTGCACGCTCCTATGCGGCATACGTTGCGCCCTCACGACAACTGTTTTCAGGAGATTTTATGCCAGAGTTTATTTACCAAATGAATCATGCACGCAAAACCCAAGGTAACAAGCTTATTCTTGATGATGTAACACTCAGCTTTTATCCGGGTGCCAAAATTGGTGTCGTTGGCCCAAACGGCATGGGTAAATCGACGCTGTTGCGTATTATGGCAGGTAAACTTGATGTTTCCAATGGCGAAGCACGCTTAACACCCGGCTTTACGGTAGGTATTTTGGAACAAGAGCCAGTGCTTGATCCTGAAAAAACGGTTGATGAAACCATTGCCAGCGCTTTTGGCGACATCATATGCAAAGTTAATCGCTTCAACGAAATTGGTGCTCAGATGGCGCTTCCCGATGCCGATTTTGATGCGCTGATGGAAGAAATGGGCACCTTGCAAAATGAAATTGACGCCGCTGATGGGTGGGATATCGACTCAAAGCTCTCGCAAGCGGCTGACGCGCTCCAATGTCCCGATGGATCGGCGCTTATAAAGCACCTTTCAGGAGGTCAGCGCCGCCGTGTAGCACTGTGCACCCTGCTGCTTACGCAACCCGATTTGCTTTTGTTGGACGAGCCTACCAACCACCTTGATGCTGAATCGGTTGCCTGGCTTGAAGCTCACTTAAAAACCTATCCAGGTGCTGTTCTAGCTGTTACGCACGATCGCTATTTTCTTGATCATGTTGCCGAGTGGATTTGCGAAGTTGACAGAGGGCATTTGTACCCTTACAAGGGAAATTATTCAACGTATCTTGAAACAAAGGCTGCGCGCATGGCATCTGAAGGCCAAGCAAGTGAAAAACACGCCAAAAAACTTGCACGCGAGCTTGAGTGGGTGCGTCTATCACCGAAAGCGCGCCAAGCAAAGAACAAAGCGCGTCTTGAGCGCTACAATCAGATGCTTGCCGAGGCATCTTCTGCCAAAAAGCCCGACTTTACGGAAATTTGTATCCCAGCGGGTGCGCGTTTGGGCACGCGCGTTATCGACGTACAGCATCTGTCAAAACGCTACGATGACGTGGTACTTTTCGATAATCTTAGCTTCTCGTTGCCTCCCAACGGCATTATTGGCGTTATCGGGCCGAACGGCGTTGGCAAATCAACCTTGTTCAAAATGATAATGGGCGAAGTTTCCCCCGATAGCGGCTCTATTTTCCGTGGAGAAACCGTGCAGCTTTCCTATGTCGACCAAACGCGCGCAGGCATTGACCCTTCGAAAAAAGTGTGGGAAGTGGTGTCGGACGGCCTTGACTATATGCAGGTAGGAGGCGTGGAAGTTCCCTCACGCGCCTATGTGGCGTCCTTCGGTTTTAAGGGCGCCGATCAGCAAAAGGAAGCGGGCGTGTTGTCGGGCGGCGAGCGCAATCGCTTGAACTTGGCGCTCACACTTAAGCAAGGCGGCAACGTTATCTTGCTTGACGAGCCTACCAATGACCTTGATACCGAAACGCTTGCTTCCCTTGAAGATGCGCTTCTTAATTTTGCTGGTTGCGCGGTTATTACCAGCCATGATAGATGGTTTCTCGATCGCATTGCCACGCATATTTTGGCTTGGGAAGGCAGCGACGAAAACCCAGCTGCATGGTATTGGTTCGAGGGAAATTTTGAGGCTTACCAGGCAAATCGCGAACAGCGCTTAGGTGCGGATGCATCGCGCCCGCATCGCATCCATCGCAAGCTCACGCGCAATTAGGAACTCACTCCATATGCGCTTTTCCTTGCGCTTATCAGCTACGCGCGCTCAATATGGAACTTTTTAATGCCGCTGCGCCACTGCCGTTTTGTGCCGCCTTTAATGGACAGTTTTGCAGCTTCGTGATCAACCACCACGCTGCCGCCCAGCAAATTTACACCGCGCTCAAAATACGCTTCATGGGGAAGCGTCGATGGCCCTACAACGCCGCAATACGCGTGTGTGCTCAGTTCAAGCAAGCGCACGATGGTCTTGTTGATAAGCGTCGTTCCGGTCATAAAAATAAAATCTTGCTCAGGTAACAAAGCTTCACACGCGCTATCCGGTATATCAAGCGAACTTGTGCAATTACGCTCCAACACGCTTACACGTGCAATTTTTCGCATCGTTTCTACATTCGGAAAATGCCCAATCACAGCAACATTTTTGCCGCGATACTGCTCAGCAAGCGCCTTAAACGGATTGCTTGCGTCGTTGGTTTCTGCGCGGTCGAAATCGATAGCGCCACCCAGCGCTTCGACGTGCTGCACGCTTGAGTGCCATGCGTTAAGCGCTGCAACACCAATTGCCGCTTCTACAAAGTTCCACGACTTCGCAAATTGCGCTAAACTGCGCAGGTCAAACTCGCGCGCATCCTTGTTAAATCCCTCATGCGCACCGGCCGACAGCGCGTGGCTGATTCCCATGCCGCACGCCGCTTCAACATACACCCAATGAGCGCCAATACAATAGTCAATTACCTCAATACCTGCAGGAATAGCATCAATTAATTCGTCATACAGTGCCCAAAAAGGTTGCTTTTGGGTGCACGATTGAAGTGTTTCGTGATTGCTGTTATTTGAACTTTGCATAGGTATCCTTTTATTCTTTGGAACAGGTTTTAAGCGCAAGGAAAGGTATTGTTTCAGCCTTTCGAGTGCGTTATAGCTATTGTAGCGCGTTTTTGAGTGATGAAGAAGAAAAGATGGTAGCTCCGACCGGATTCGAACCGGCGACCTCCGCCTTGAGAGGGCGGCGTCCTAAACCGCTAGACGACGGAGCCACAATTTCCGCAGCGCTTAATGTCGATACATGTGGTGACGCGTTTTGTGACGCGCACTTGTAGTAAGTGGCTGGGGTGGAAGGAGTCGAACCCTCACGTACGGCACCAGAAACCGCTGTCCTGCCATTAGACTACACCCCATCGACAAATCGATGCTTGTCAGTAAAAGACGTAAGCGCAGCTTGTCATACTACACAGAGCGCAGCGTTTCGTCAAGTGTCATTTTTGCAATATTGCACCTCGTACACAAATGTTCAAGCAGAAAACACAAGTAGCTTCATTTCGGCTTATGACGCTTTATTCCGCGCATGCGAAGAACGCAGCGTTAAAAGAGAACAGTAGGAGTGGCTTTGTTGTTTTATCCCGCGCATGCGAAGAACGCAGCAGAAAGCCTACCCGCGCTCAAACCCGCGCCAAGATTGTGCCTTGTTTTGTGCTCGTACCAGCGCTTCGTTCTTGGCTTTTAAACAGGTCCCGTAAGCGCTGTTCGCGCCCGCACTTCGTCAGCCGCGCACCCGGGCCAGCCACGCAGCTACGAGTAGCCTTCAACAAGCCACTTCACCAGCGCCTCGTGCGTATTCTTGCAGCGCTTATCGATAACGCACTCAAGTGCGCGCGCCAGCACAGCACCTATGTCGCGATTCGCACAGCGCGTGTATGTGCGCACGTCATCCCCCGAAATTGCAAGTTGCTTCAGCGAATACGGCGCTCCACACGCCAAAATGGCTTTGCATTGCGCTTCAAGCGCGTCCGCCAGCGCTACGCCATCTCGGTACCCAGCCGCCTTCGCTTGCGCGTCAGCACGTTGAAGAGCGCACCACTCATAAAAAAGCTCCACATCGCCTTTCATCGTTTTTAGCACATACTGCACCATAGGCATCGTAATTTCTTCACACGGCACGCCAAGCATATCGTCATGATGTTTCACCAGGTAGCACACGCGATCAACAACACGCTTGCTGTACCCAAACCGCGATAACACACTCCGCGCAATCACGCAGCTTTCCTCAGCATGCCCATGAAAATGCCGAACACCCTGCTCCTCAACGCACACGAGGGGCTTGCCGCTGTCATGCAGCAGCGCTGCCCAGCGCAATCGAGCGCGCGCCGGTATAAAGCCAGTACAATGTGCACAATGTTCGTACACGTCAAAACAGTGATAGCGTGTTTTCTGGTCAAACCCTCTGCTTGCCTGCAGCTCCGGAATAAGCGCGCACACAATATCTGCATACGCTACCAGTGCTTTTTGAACGTGGCTTCCTTCCAGAAAGCGCTCAAATTCCGCTCGCACGCGCGGCATCGGCAGCTTCTCAAGTAAGGTTTTGCACGCATTCATAGCGTGCCACGTTTCTTCATCGATAGAAAAGCCCATTTCACTTGCAAAACGCACCGCGCGAAGAATACGCAGCGCATCCTCGCGCATGCGCAGCTGTGCGCTCCCAACAGCTCGAATAATGCCGCGCCGGCAATCGCGCAGCCCTCCATACGCATCAACCAGCCCGCGCGACGGGTTCCACGCAAGTGCATTGATGGTAAAATCGCGCCGCGCAAGGTCATCTTCTATCGTTTGAACAGGGGATACCGTATCAGGATGACGCGCATCGCTATACGTTCCATCGCTTCGATATTGCGTTACTTCAAAACACATGCCGTCAATTACCACGCTAATCGTACCATGCGCAATGCCCGTATGATGAACACTCCACCCGTGCGATAACGCTACGCGCTCAACATGTTCCCAGGGCGCTTTTGTGGCAAGGTCAATGTCGTGACGTGGGCGTTCAAGCACGACATCGCGCAGCCAGCCGCCCACAACAAACGCTTCAATGCCAGCATTATCCAGCGCTTCCATTAAGCGTTTTGCCTGGTTGGGTAAGTTAGAAGCAAAGCGCTCGTTTAGAAAAATGCGGGCATCGCGTGCGCTTTTAGTGTCTAATTGCGTAAGAGTATCGATAGGCGCATTGTGTTTTATGTTCATTGAGAATAACCTCCGCATCTACCTTTCAGCATGGGCCACTCACGCAAATGTTCGTTACCTATACATTATAATGCACGCGCGTTTGGTCTACGTTTAAGGTGCAAAAACGCAGCTCACTTTTACACAGCTTGTGCGCTTGATACTACGTTGCATGTGCAGTTATGGAAACTTCTTCATAATTGTGGAAAGCTTGCAAAAAACTCTTGCGCACGCGTGAAAAGCGCGGTAAAGTATCGCTTCGCGTCTTCAAGGAGAACGCATAGGGAATAGGTAAGAGTGCTCACGCTTAGCACTCGCGCCTGGCGCCGACACCGGCACCCCGCGCCCCGCACCTCTTCGGAAATTTTCAAAATTTCCGAAGAAAGGTACTTGACTTACCCAGTAAAGTTCCCTA
>CAMPNZ010000073.1 GCA_946892075.1 uncultured Coriobacteriales bacterium | reverse complement strand
GTGGTGCATGCGCGAGGTGTAGGTCAGCGTGCGGCGTGCCATGTAGTGCAGGGTCAGTGCGGGAGTTGCGGTGTGCCGTGTGGTGCGAGCACGGGTGGTAGTTCAGCGTGCGGCGTTCACCATACAACGCAGCGGCACCACAAAAGCGGTACAATTTACGGCGCAATTTACAGCTCGCGCTGGAAAAAGTCGAAGCGCGCAGGAAGCTCTTGTACGCGGTGCGTGCCTTCTACGATGTCACGCTGGCAGCACAGCTCGGCAACCGACTCAAAATTGTGGTTCCACGAGAAAAAGCTGGCGGCGTCGAAGTTCAGGAAGTCGCAAATTTTCTGGCATCCAAAGGGTGCAATGGGCTCCATCATCAGGCACGATACCCACAACTGATACAAAGCGTCGTTGAGCGTTTGCACGCGCAACTGCTGGCAGGCATCCGCGCTTGCAGACGCGCTCGCAGCTTCCTGAGCTGCTTGTTCCTGTGCAGCAAGCGTGCTCATTGCCGTTGCCCAGCGCTTGTTGGCAGCGCGCAAATACGCATCTAAATGCGCCATAATCGTATGCAGTTCAACCTTAAACATAAGCTCGTCGTAGCGCAAAAGCGCCTGATGAGCCTCGTGAATGACGCACTCAGAAGGCGCGTGAATGGGCACAAGACACGCGTAAGAATTCTTCGCTTCATACAACACGCTGCGCGCCAGGCGGTTAAAGACATTCGACAGCAGTGCACCTTCTTTAAGCACCGGATCGGCAATGCGCGGATTGTCCTTTTCCTCTTGCGAACCAATAAGAATTTGCGGCTTGAAGCCAACCGATTTCTCGCCCAGTGCAAGCGCCAAAAAGTGCGCACGCAAGGTTTCAACGGGATAGTAATCAAGCAGCTCAGCGGCGGAAGGCGGCTTCACAGAACCCGATGACGAGGCTTTTTTGCCGCCTAGTAACACGTGGTGGTTCGCGATAAGCGTTGTTTGATGCAATGACGTTTTCGCAGGTAGAGCGGCTCCTGTTTCAAGATCGCAACCCTGCAACGCCTCAAAAAGCGCCGGTTGCGCAACGCCGTAAAAGTACAAGTTGTCTTGGCCGATAAACTGATACACGCGCGCGTCGTCGCTGCACCAAAAATCGCGCCACGAAGGATGATTTCCCTGGTCAGCAGATGTGTTTGGTGCGCCCGGTGCGTCTGGTGCGAACGAAGCGCCATGTTCCGCATCGGCGGCGTGTTCGCCAGCCGCATCGTGTTCGCGCTGCTCAAGAGCCGCAATCGTAAACGACAACGGGGCCCACAACGACTCTGGCCAGCACCACACGGTAAGCCCCTCAACACCGTCAAGCACCGGCGCTTTCACACCCCACTCGATGTTGCCCGTTATACGAAACGGAACCAGCGTTTTGCCTGTTCTAAAGCGAATTTGGTGCGCGTGCAACACATCGCGTGCGGCATCGCGCTGCTCGATAGTGCTAAAACGCAGTTCGAAACTTTGCTTGCCTTGCTCGGCTTCAACAAGCGTATGCGCAGGTAATTGCGATGCAAGCGCATCAAACGCTTCGCGCTCCGAGCACTTAATATACATCACAGGCTCGCACAAAAACTCGCTGATGGTTTGCGCAACCACGGCGCGCACCTGCGGGTTTTCCTTGTTCGCTTCCACAAACTGCTGCAGCATGCTGCGATAGCGCGGCAAGTCGAAATACCAGTTCTCAACAGGCTTCATTTCGGGAACAGTGCCGCTTAACGTGGAATGCGGCGCAATAAGCTCCTCAACGGCATAGCTGTGCCCCATGTCGCACTCGTCGGCGTACGCGTGCTCCGATTTACAGCCCTGAACGGGGCAACGTCCAACAACCTGACGGCCGTTCAAAAACGTGTGCGCCTGCGTGTCGTAAAACTGATACGTGGTTTCGCGCTTCAACACGTGCTGCTGGAACAAACGCGTGATGAACTCGTTGGTAATGCGCTGGTGAATTTCGCCGCAACGTCCAATGCCGCTGCCTTCATAAATTGAAAGCGAAATACCGTAGCGGGAAAGTGCATCTTTTTGCGTAGCATGATTGTTAGCAACATAATCGTAAAGCGTGCCCTGAAATCCCTGTTCAGATGCTTTTCTGTAACCCTCGTTGATAGGCGAACCGAAACAATCGGTGCCGCTTACAAAAAGCACGTTGCGTGCACCCAAACGGTGACGCAAAAAGCGGCTAAAGCAATCTGCAGGAACAAAAACGCCTGCGATGTGCCCAAAGTGCAGCGACTTGTTGCCATACGGCATGCCCGCTGTTACAACGGCGCGTTTTGGCCACGCGCGCGCATCAAGCTGCTGGCGAAAACTGGCTGTTTCAGGCGTAGGCGCTTGCTGGCGCGGGCTTGCAAGGTCGCACGGGCTTGCAGCCGCGTTCGCAGGAACGTGATCGGCCGCGTTCACAACAGAGGTTTCACGCGTTTGAACTGGCATTTTCCCACACACTCCCCCTGTTTCAAGCGTGGAATTTTGTTCATCGCACACGGGCGATACCTTATTTGATTTCTGTTTCATTCAACGATTCCTTAACCGAGCGAAAAACTTCATTAACAGTGCTGTTCACTGCGCGCTTTACTTCGTTTTTAAGTATCGATTTCAATGAAAACAACGAACTATTATCAAGCTCGATATTTTTAGTGGTGTACGTCGTACAGTTTGCCAAAGCGGCCGCCGCGCTGGTTGCCTCGGATAGTCCGCCCAGCTCATCGGCGATGCCGTTTTTAACAGCGGTCGTGCCTGCAAACGGCATACCCGTTGCAAGACTACGTACTTTTTCAAGTGGCAGATGACGCCCATCAGCAACATTTTGCAAAAACGTATCGTTAAGTTCATTCGTTAAATTGAGATAATAGGTGCGCTCGGCGTCGGTAAGCGGACGCATTCCATAACTTGAGTCTTTCGACTCGGCAGACGCGATGCTTTCTACCGAAATGCCCAGTTTATCAAGCAGGCGTGACACATCATGCACCTGCATTATCGTACCGATGGCACCGATTGCCGTGGTTTTGTTCACATAAATTTTTTGTGCTTGAGCAGAAATTTCATATGCAGCGCTGGCGTTCACCGCAGCACTTGATACCACAACAGGCTTTTTGAATTCTTTTACATAATGCGCCATTTCTTCACCAGCAGTAGCGGAACCTCCGCCTGAATTAATACGCAGCACAACTGCTTTCACGGTAGGATCGTCTTGTGCCCTGTCAAGCAGCGTTTTCAAGCCTGCCGGTGATGATGACGAACCATCGTAACCAATCACTCCGTTAATAGTAATAATACCAATGTTGTTCGCAGAAATGTTGGCGGTAGCAGGTAGAATTAACGACGGAATAGCGCACACCACCAAAATTGCAACAATGACCAGCGATATTACTAAAGGCTTGTGTGATTTTTTCTTTTTAGATGGTGTTTGCGCAGATGAATCGTTTGTAACAGGAGGTACAGGCGTAACAGGAGGTACGGGAGCCGCACCTGTTCCAGCGCTTGTTCCAGCGCTTGTTGCTGCACCCGCGCTTGGTGCTGCACCCGCGCCTGTTGCGGATGGCTCTGACGGGCAAGCAGGATGAGTATCGGGTTCTAACATGGTAGCTCCTTTCACAAGCTTCAAGTGAAACGCGCACAACTACCAAACAAGCAGCGCACATACACATGCGTCACGCACGTGCCGTTCCAACGTTTGCGAACAATCAAGCGCGGGGTGCGTGGCGCCTGCATCATTGCGACACACGCGACGCGCAAAATCATCATACGTAACGGTAACACAAAATACTACAAGCTTACGGGCTCACCTTTAGATTGTTGCGCTTTTCTGGCAGTACGCACCAAAAATTCCTGATTATCGTTCGTTTGTTTCAGCGACTTAATAAGCATGTCCATGGCGCGCTCGGTGTTCGACATATTTGCCAAAATGCGACGCAGTGCCCACACCAACGGCGCCAACTGTACGTCAAGCAGCAATTCCTCTTTGCGCGTACCGCTTGAAACGGGATCGATAGCAGGGAAAATGCGCCTGTCGGCAAGCGCGCGATCGAGCTTCAGCTCCATGTTGCCGGTTCCCTTAAATTCCTCGAAAATTACTTCGTCCATCTTAGAACCGGTTTCTACCAGCGCCGATGCCAAAATTGTGAGCGAACCGCCGTTTTCGATATTGCGCGCGGCACCCAAGAAGCGCTTCGGCGGATACAGCGCCGTGGAATCGACGCCGCCCGACAACACGCGCCCCGACGCCGGTTGCGCCAGGTTGTACGCGCGCGCCAAACGCGTGATGGAGTCAAGAAGAATTACCACATCATCGCCCATTTCAACCATGCGCTTGGCACGCTCGATTACCATTTCGGCAACCGCAATGTGATTCTCGGCAGGCATGTCAAACGTTGATGAAATAACTTCACCTTTAATGGAACGCTGCATGTCAGTAACTTCTTCGGGACGCTCGTCAACCAGCAAGCACAGCAGCTTTACTTCAGGATTGTTGGCGGAAATTGACGCCGCAATATCTTTCAAAATGGTTGTTTTACCAGCCTTTGGAGGCGAAACAATAAGCCCGCGCTGACCTTTGCCAATAGGCGCCACCAAATCGATAACGCGCGCGGTGATAGTTTGCGCGCCGTGCTCCATGACCAGACGCTCTTGCGGATACACAGGCGTTAAGTCGGCGAAGCGCACACGCGAAGAAAGCTGCTCAAGCGCAACACCGTTGATGGAAATAATTTTTTGGATGGCGGCGAATTTCTCGTTCGTGCGCGCAGGACGCGTTTGGCCAACCAGGTAATCGCCTTTGCGCAGCTTGTTGCGCTTGATAAGCGACATCGAAACATAGCAGTCGGTTTCGCTGGGCAAATAACCCTGCGTGCGCAAAAAGCCGTAGCCGTCCGCCAAAATATCAAGAACGCCGCGCACTTCCAGGAAGCCCTCGGCAACGCTGCTTGCTTCGAAAATTGCATCAACAAGCTGGGCTTTTTTCATGCCCGTTACTTCAATGCCAAGCTCGATAGCACGCGTGCGTAAGTCGGCAACTTTCGCAGACGAAAGCTCTTCTTTGGAAACGCTGGGCGTGCAAACGCGCTCTTGGCGCTGGTGGTACACGCGCGTTGTGGGCTTTGAAAGCGCCGGACGCATTCTGCCTTCGCTTCTGTCGCCAAGCACGGTCGAACGCTCGGGGCGCTCAAAGCGCTCGGGACGTTCAAAACGCTCGGGGCGTTCAGGGCGCTCAGCAAAACGCTCTGCGCGATCGGTGCGCTCATCAGCGCGATCGAAGCTTCGTTCAGCACGATCGGCACGTTCTGCACGTTCAAGACTGCGCTCAAAACTGCGCTCGGGACGCTCGAAGCGCTCGGGACGCTCAACACGCTCCCCACGCTCAAAACGCTCGGGGCGGCGCTCAAATCGCGGTGCAACACGCGCACGAGACAACTCGCCTTCGCTTCCCGCCGGCGCACTCTCGCCCGCGTCGGCTATGAAACCCATCGCGCGCTCGTAGGTTTGAGGCGCACGCGAAGCCCCTGTTCGAAAGCCTGTTTTCTCTTGCGACGAAATAGTTGTATGCGTCGTTCGACGCGGCAGGCG
>CAMPNZ010000072.1 GCA_946892075.1 uncultured Coriobacteriales bacterium | reverse complement strand
ACCGCGACCAGCGGCAAGGCTACTGGTTTTTGTAGCGGTCGAGGTCGGAGAAATCGGATGGGTCGTCAGGCAAATCGAAATGATACGCCTGCGCCAACGCACGCGCCTGCGCCGCACGCAAATGCGCCAGCTGCGCGTTCCCCGCTTCCTCATAATACGTCGACGCCAGCAAAAGCCCATGTCCCAAATACGAAATGAGCTTGTCGTCCACCCCCGACACGCGCAAAATCGACGCCATCGACTGCGGAGCAAGCGAAAGCAGCGCCGCGCCATCAATATCCGTCGTCTGCGTGATGGCAGCCTCCAGCGTCTCCGCCGCCAACAGCGGATCCAAATCCTTCTGCTTCTGCTGCCAACTGCGACGCAACGCCTCCACAAACTGCATAATCAAGCGCATCACGTAATCTCGCTCGAACATACTGCCATCCTTTCATCCATCATGAACAGGGAAAACGCACCATCCCCGCGTCTGCCGATCGTATCCATCGGGAACGCACCGACACGCCTTTTGCACGCACCTTTCACGGGAACGCAACAACACGCCTCGCACCCCGTTTCATGCGTCACGCACAAACGCTTTCACCGCGCAACACACGCATTCCCGCACACCGCACGCATGTCGCGTTCTGCTTCGCACACGTTCTACCTGCGATTACACAAGCAACGCACCACTCAGACGCATTCCCCCACATGCATCGCCACCAGCGATACGGAACATTTCGCGGGAACGCAACAACGCATGCGCGCAACCATTCACGTGCACCGACGCACCCATTCACACACACCGAACACCAACGCGCGCTAAGCGGTGCCGTCCTCAAACGGCACGCCAAGATGCTCGTAGGCGCGCCGCGTTGCCTGGCGCCCCTTCGGCGTGCGCGCTATCAGGCCTTGCTGTATCAAAAATGGCTCGTACACATCCTCAATCGTGCTGGGGTCTTCCGAAAGTGCCGACGCAATTGTCGACAGCCCAACCGGCTTGCCGAAAAAGCTTTTCACCAGCAGCTCCAAAATGCGATTGTCCATCGTATCAAGCCCCAAATGGTCAATCTCGAAGAAACTCAGCGCCTGCGCCGCCACATCTTCGTCAATGCAATCAATCCCCTGCACTTGCGCCCAATCACGCACGCGCTTAAGCACCCTGTTCGCCAGGCGAGGCGTCCCGCGCGAGCGCCGCGCAATTTCAAGCGCGCCCTCATCTTGAATGCGAATGCCCAGGATAGACGCCGAACGTTGTACAATTTCTGCCAGTTCACGCGGCGTGTAATACTGCAAGCGGAACGACGCCCCAAACCTATCGCGCAGCGGCCCGGTAAGCAAGCCCGCGAGCGTCGTAGCGCCAATAAGCGTAAAATGCGGCAACTCAAGGCGAATGGAGCGCGCAGCAGGGCCTTTGCCCACAATAATATCCAGCACAAAATCTTCCAGCGCCGGATACAGCACTTCTTCAACCATTTTGTTAAGACGGTGAATTTCATCGATAAAAAGGACGTCGCCCTCTTCGAGGTTCGTCAAAAGCGCAGCTAGATCGCCCGTGCGCTCGATGGCAGGGCCGCTGGTGGTTTTTATGCGCGACGAAAGCTCGTTTGCAACAACGCCCGCAAGCGTTGTTTTTCCTAAGCCGGGAGGCCCCGAAAACAAAATGTGATCAGGTGTTTCTCCACGCTTTTTAGCCGCCTCAACCAAAATTGCCAGCGACTCTTTGATTTTCTCTTGCCCCAAATACTCCGACAAATGCTGAGGGCGCAAATTTTTGTCAAGCGCGAGGTCGTCCTCTTGCAAAGTCGCGTCAAGATTGCGCTCATGACCAGGCTGTTTCTGAGAGGACTCGTGGCGTTCGTCTCCCATTGCATTTTCGTTGTTGAAAATCATGCCGTCAAGCTCAACTGACGCAGCCATGATGCACTCCTTTTTGTTGGTGGCACGCTTCACGTTTCGCGAGGTCACACGCGGGAACGGGGCGAAGTCGCGGGTTCTTGGGCTCACAGGTTCACGAACACACGCGGGAACGGGGCGAAGTCGCGGATTCTCGGGCTCACAGGTTCACGGCCTCACGCGTGGGAACATTTCACCTGTTCATGCTTGTGAACGTAAAATCGCTCTACTTACGAGGAACCCAAACGTTTTAGTGCATATTGTAATACATGCGCCTCGTCCACGTCGCGAGGAGCATCCTTCAGCGCAAGCGCGGCTTCGCGTTCGGTGAACCCCATCGACAACAGTGCGCTTTGTGCATACGTTATCCCAGATGAAGCGCCTATTTCTTCAACGCTTTCGCCATCCGCAAAACTGGAAAGCGAGCCTTTAAGCTCAAGCATCAAACGCGACGCGCTTTTCTTGCCGATACCCGGAATTTTCTGCAAAGCAGCCAAGTTTTCCTGCGCCACAATATCCGACAATTCAGCAGGTGAATAGGCGGAAAGCACCGTCAGCGCCACTTTGGCGCCAATGCCCGACACAGCCAGCAGACGCTCGAAACACGCACGCTGCGCGCGGCTCAGAAAGCCCGAAAGCGTCAGAGCGTCGGCACGAACGTGCAGGTAGGTGTACACTTTTACGTTCTGCCCCAGCGGCGGCAGTTGCGCGATGTCACCCGCGGCCATGCTTACGGTAAAACCCATGCCGTTCAGCGCCACAACAATGCCCGTTGCGTGCTTGTCGACCAGCGTTCCTTCAAGAAAATCTATCATCTACCTTGCCCTTCGGTGTGTGGTTTGCGCGAACGGCGCGAACAGTTCCCTTTAGCGGGCCGAGCGGCCTTCGCCGTACGCGGCATACGAACTAGCGTGCGTCGAAAAACACAAAGCAGCAGCCAGCGCGTCGGCCGCATGATCGGGCTGCGGAATATCCTCCAGCGAAAGCAACTGCTTCGTCATGTATTGCACTTGATGTTTGTCGGCGCTTCCCACACCGCAAACCGCCAGCTTAATTTGGCGCGGCGTGTATTCTCCAACTTGCAAATTGCCCTGTGAGCAGGCAACAAGAGCAGCACCACGCGCCTGCCCCGTAGCAAAAGCGGCTGTGATGTTCTGCCCGAACCACACCGTTTCAATTCCTACTGCTTCAGGGGAAAATCGCTCGATAACAGCGCCAATCTGCTCGTAAATTTTTTGCAAACGGCGGCTTAATTCCTGAGAAGCAGGCGTTGCAACACATCCATATGCGCGACAAATAAACTGGTTATTGCATTGTTCGATAACACCCCAACCTGTATGCGCAAGCCCGGGGTCGATGCCAAGAATAGTTCGATGCATATCATCAGCTCACTTTACGCGCACATCATCATGAGGAAACGAAGAAATGTGCCTGGCTGCTTGGGGAGTCGTTCCCGCTGGTCAGCGCCTATTCAGCTTCAAGCGCAGCGACAACCTCGTCGGTCATCTCCATCGTGTGATACACGTTTTGCAAATCTTCCAGCTCTTCAAGCTTGTCAATAAGACGCATTACCTTCGGCGCATCTTTAGGATCAACGGCACATGGTGTATGCGCAATCATCGTAAGCTCGGCACCGTGCGTTTGGATTCCCGCCTCTTCAAGCGCCTTTTTCGTAGCCATCAGCGCGCTGGGAGCCGTATACACAATCCACTCGTCACCTGCGTCTTCGTAATCGTCGCCGCCAGCATCAGCCACTGCAAGCATCAATTCGTCTTCATCGGCGCACGCTTCTTTAAGAATGGTAATTTGCCCGCGACGCTCGAACTGGAACGCCACCGAACCTGACGTGCCTAAATTGCCGCCGCTATGCGAAAACGCCGCGCGAACATCCGCCGCCGTTCGGTTACGGTTATCGGTAAGCGCTTCGCAATACACCGCTACGCCACACGGACCATAGCCTTCGTAGACCACCGATTCGTAATTGGCCGCGTCTTTGCCAGCGCCAAATGCCTTGTCAATAGCGGTTTTTATCTTGTCATTGGGAAGTGAATATCCCTTTGCCTTCTCGATAGCGGCAGCCAATGCTGCGTTGTTATCGGGGTTTGGATCGCCGCCTTCTTTAGCTGCAACTGTAATTACCCTGGTCAGCTTTGAAAACAGCGCAGAGCGTTTCGCGTCTTGAGCAGCTTTGCGGTGTTTGGTGGTTGCCCACTTTGAATGTCCCGACATACCGTATTCCCTTCGTATAGTACATAGATAAGGAAATTTTATCACAGCTTTGGGCTGGTTTTTGAATTAGCGCTGAGTTTTTACGACAAACCCAAAATAGATGATGTGTCCAATCCACACAATGGCCACGATAATGCGCCCCACAAGCACGTTATGCATCATGAAAAACCCCAGGCCAAGCAGGATAGTTACCGGAATCAGCACCGTCAGTTTCGCTTTAAGCGTCATTTCGCGTTTTGAAACGTAGCTTGCCAGCACGGTGCGATACAAGCGCGTTTGTTTGAACCACGCGTTCAGTTTTTCGGAGGAACGCGCGAAGCAAAATGCAGCGGCAAGCAGGAAGGGAGTGGTGGGCAAAAGCGGCAGGACGGCACCAAGAACGGCAAGCCCGAACAGCAGAAAGCCGGCGATGGCCCACAGCGCGCGCGTGACTTTTTTGTGGCGCGCGTCGGCGCAAGAAGGCGCCTGGTTGGCGTCGCGTTCAGCGGGAACAGAATTCTCCTGGTTCATCGCATTGTTCTCCTTGGCGGTTGGGCAACGCTTTCACATTCCGTGGCGATTGGACGTTTCCCGTGGCAAACTTTTACAAGCTCATAGCGTATCACATGCGTGCTGTTCGCGCAGCCACAAACCCGTTTTTCCGCCTTCTTTTTTCAGAAGCCGCACATCGCTTATCTCCATGCCCCTATCGACCGCTTTGCACATGTCGTAAATGGTCAAGCACGCGACACTTGCCGCAGTAAGCGCTTCCATCTCGATGCCCGTTTTGCCTGTTACGCCTGTTGTAGCCACCACGTGAATGCCCACGCGCCCGTCGCTGCGCTGGCCTTTGCCCACGGGCGTGCACTCGATATGCGCCTTCGTAATGGGCAGCGGATGACACATCGGAATAAGCGTCGAGGTTTGTTTCGCGGCCATAACCCCAGCTACACGCGCACATGCTAGCACGTCGCCCTTCGCCGCGCGGCCCTCAACGATAAGCGCCAGTGTTTCTTCGTGCATCGCAATAAAGCCCTCGGCAATCGCAATGCGCACCGTATCTGGCTTGGCAGACACGTCCACCATGCGAACTTCGCCTTTTTCGTTGATATGCGTAAGCTTGTGAGCGCCCATCGCGTTACCTGCGCCCATCGCTCCAGTGTCCCCTGTTCCCACTTCTAGCCTCCAATTTGACTCATCTCGCGTTCAGTACCCACTTTGTCGTGGTGCTCATCAGGCTTTTTGTTCAAAACCTGCAAAAATACCTTGTACACGTCGTCATCGCTTCCCTCGCGAAGTGCCGTGCGCACATCCCATTCCTTGTCCGAGAACAAACACGGACGCAGCTTGCCGTCGGCCGTCAGGCGCAGGCGGTTGCACTCCGAGCAAAAATGCCTCGACAGCGGCGAAATAACGCCCACCGTTCCGCGCGCACCCGGGAACGCCAAATAGCGCGCCGGCCCTGAACCCTGAGGTTTGCGCAGGTCAGACACGGGAAGCAGGGGCGCCAAACCTCAGGGTTCAGGGCCGGCGCAAACCTCAGGG
>CAMPNZ010000071.1 GCA_946892075.1 uncultured Coriobacteriales bacterium | reverse complement strand
TGATACGCCGCCCTATCGCTTTGGTTTTGAAGATGTGTACTACACGCGTGAAGTAGAAGGCGCAGATTTTTACAACAAACAAGATTTCTTCTGCTTTAGCAAGCATTACCATCAAGGCACCTCTACAACCGAGGTAGGTAGCTACGACTACAACCCCTACCAGCGGCTTTTTACGCCTTTTCCTATGGACACGAGGCAATTTGGAACGGGTAAGCCATCAAATGGGCCTTTTCATGTAGTGATACGTGTAGAAACACCTGAATCTGCTGCGGCACGACTTAAAGACCCCAGCGCAAAACCGCAGTACAAACTAAGCGTGATGTCGTACACCCAGTATAATTATATATACAGAGACGGAGACATTAGCAAATCGAGTTTACTTGGTTGGGATGGATTTGAACCACCAAAGCTTATTGGGTATGCGCCGCACAAAAGTGCATCAAGTGGAAATCCTTCTATTTGGAATAATGAAGACGAGTATTTTTTTGGCAATTCAGAGCAAAAACCCATACTTGATCCAAATGCCTCGATACCAAAAACGCACATGCAATGCGTGTATGAACTGCTGTATCAAGACTATTGTGCATATCTTAAATCGAAAGGCGAATCACCTGTTGCACTTGTAGGTGACAAAGAAAAAGATAAAGGAGAAAAAGAGCGCTTTAAGGCGTACGTTTACGAAAAATGGAAGGATGCATTTGACTTTACCTATAAGAAAAACAGTAAAGGCGAATGCGTAAAAGAAGTAACTGATAAGGACGGTAAAACCCAAGAACTACCTGTTGAGCACCCCTTTAGCGCCATTCTTGTGTGGACCTACGATCGCACAACGCCTACCATACGCTTCCACAACGACGCATCGTCAGATGTTGAAGATGCGCAAGGACATGCTGCTACCATACAGTCGCCCTTTGACGCCGATCTCTTCAAAAAAGACTTTATTGTCGGCGGACACATAAGCGACGACGGCACTACGCTTACGCCTACCATCACGCCGTATACGCCTGAAGGACAAGCACCCGAGCAGTTCCCTGGTACCTATCGTTTCCAGCTCAATGGCAAAGACTACTTCATCAAACGACCCGATAATCTGCCCAAAGACTACGTGTTCGACGGCTGGGCGCTTGACGCCAATGGTTCGCAGGTGCTTATCCCGCACATGAAATCTGACGGCACGGCAATGACCGCACAGGATATTATCGATTACGTCAACAAGCAAACCATCAAGCGCGTAGTTCCCGATGCAGGCTTAACGCTTTATGCACACTGGGTTCCTTCGCAAGTTACGCACAAAATTACCGTAAGCATGAACCGCAGCGATATGCCAAACGCACACTCTGAGGTTTTCGTTACACACGGCCATCATGCGCACAAAGCGAAAAATGATGGCCTCGTGCGCGACAAAAAAGATATTCCAAAAGATGAGTTTCCGCTTCCAGCTGATAGGCCTGGCTATGTGTTCTACGGCTGGCAAGTAAAAACAAAAGATATTAACGGGAACGATCACTGGTTGCCGTTTGCATTTAGCACGCCTGTTGTGGACGATTTGGAAGTGCGCGCCGAGTGGGTCGAAGACAAGCGCGTTACTGGTACCGTGCGTCAGGTGTTCTTGAATCCTGGTTGCACCATTGAACAATATGAAGCAGCTAAGAATACAAACAATACAGCAGAGCTCGATAAGCTTATCCACAACGTCCGTATCGAAACGCTGCACGACTTGCGCCCCGGCTCTTCTACCTCGGTACAAGCGGGATACCGAGACGACGAATACTTCGTCGATCACACTTACTCCACCTTTGTCGTCAATAATAACGCCAGTAAAAACGCTGCCGAATTCGTGTACCAACCCTACACCAAGCGTAGCTACACGGTGCACTACAAAGATGCGCTCGGTAACGAAATTGCGCCGGCAGAGCCACAACCAGGCAATGTGTCTGTTTATACAACCAATAAGCTTAATTACAACGTTGTTGAAGCGAAAACTATTTCCGGCTATGTGCTGCGCAAAGATGTAGCGCCGCAGTATCAGTTTGTGATTAAGCCAGAAGCAGATGGAAGCTATAAGGCCAGCTACGATTACACGTTTGTGTATGATGACGTGCGCATTCTGAAACGCTCGAACGACAAGCAGGTAACCCCTGAGCATTATTCGCGCTTGGTGTTCAAAACAGAATCAACCGAGCTTGTTGTAGAGAATAATAAGGTTGTTTCAAAAGTATCTGCCCAGCCTGGCGGTGAATTAAAGCCGTTTGCGTTTGATCCAACCGCCCCTGAAAGTAATGTGCAAGAAATTGTGCTCGATGCGGTAAATGGAACAAAAGCGTATCAACTACCGCTACCAACCCCTGTTGCAAAAGAGGGCTACACGTTTGTAGGGTGGACGTCTGAAGATTATTATTCTGATGGCAAGAAATATGAAGGTGCCAATCGTTTACCTGCTAATTCGCAAACGTTCGACCACAAAACAGTATTTATTGCACACTTCAAAAAGACGGAAAACGCCTTTGTGGGCTCCGACCCCAAGGCAGAAACGCCTCCGGGTTACTACAAGGTAAACTACACGGCCGACCAAAACGGCCGCTTGCAGCGTGTTGTTCCTGATGGGCGCGGCGGCACGAAAACAGAAACGCTTGACACGCTGACGAATGTGGTTGTTCTTGACAAGTACAAGATAAACAAAATCGACGCGCCAACACCCGTTCCTGATAAGGGATTTCAGGCGATAGACGGCTTTACCTTTGATGGGCACGACGCCAAAGACCGTACGTACACCAAGCATTTTGTGATGATTGACCCTGTGGCGGTGGCGCATCGTTATGTGCTGCCAGGCAATCCTGTGCTTGCGGCAGGCGAAACCGCGAAGAGCCTTATCCAAAATGCCGATCAGTACAAAAATGTTGAAGATGCGTTGCCGGGCAAATTGGCTACGTATCGCTTCCTTGATGAAGCGGGTCATGTTGTTACGACGCTTGATAACTCTACGCCGGGCGAGCACAAGATATTCATTGAGGTTGAAGCTGGTAGAGAAGGGTATCGCATAAAGAAAAAGGTACCGTTCTTCTATACGATTATGCCGCGCGCATTTTTGCAGGGCGATCTTAATAAATATGATCCTGATCAAGTAGCTGCACACTATAAGAAATATACGTTTAAGTCGAAGACGACACAAGGTATTATGACGGGTCGCGAAACTGCGCACCAAGAAGGCGAATACGAAACGCTTGCAGCGTATGTGTACGCTGGAACTGCCGCTGCACCTGCTGATACCTATAAGCTTGATGTGCCTTTAGCTGCTGGACGCGACTTTGAGGCAAACGGATATCACTACGTGTTCCGTGGTTGGAAGAAAGTGGACGGAACGCCTGCGGGGTCTGCCGCGCCCGATACCTTGCCAGCCGACTTCAAGTGGAAGAACTTTAAGCCTGATATTGAAGCAAAAGACCACTACAAAGACATTAAACCTACCGATGATGCTGCCTATGTGGCAATGTATGAGAAAATTCCCTACATTGTGCAAAAGAGCGAAGATGGTACCGTTCCACCTGATAGCGTGGTTGTATCGTTTAAGCCTGCGGCAGGACGTGCGTGGAAAGATGGATCCACGGGCCCGAAAGTGCTCTACATTAAAAAGGGCATGGATATTTCCAAGCTTGACGAACATGGTGTTCCTATTAAGCCTGGTGAAACCAAGAAGTCGATCCTTCAAGTGCTGGGTGAAAAGCTGTATGGTTACACGGGCGACTGGACAAAGTCGTCCATGGATGGCATTACGCTTATTGAAAACATGAGTACGGGAGCGGGCGCTGATGGTTGGAAGTCGAACAACGCCTTCCAAGAGTTTGTTGCCCATCAAGAACCGTATACTGATCCTGTTGGCGGCGTAGAAAAGACTATCGTTCAAGGTACCGAAGCACCTGCGGCAATTGACTTTGTTAAAAATATCAGCGACTTTACAACCGGTACCGATAAGCCGTTTACAAACATATCGGCTGAGTTTGTAGAGAAGCCTTCAACTGATGCGGCGGCAAACCTCACGGTACCTATCAAAGTAACCGTCACATACAAAGACAGCGCTGATGCTACGCACACGCGCGAGTATAACATCACAGGCTCGTTGCACGTGCTTAGTGACGTGCTGAAATCTGACAGTGCCCCCAGTGATCCTGCGCTGAAAGATAAGTACACGACCATTACCTTTGTAAGCAAGAAGCAAGATGCTCCTTTGAAGTCTGGTCAAACAGTGGCTGATAAGGAAGATCCCGGTCAAGTATCCGGCGCTACTGAAGGGGCTGAGCAAAGCGAGCTTCAGTACTTGGCGTACAAGAAAACGGGTGCAAAGTACACGATTGCTATTCCGCAAGTTACGGGTAAAGATTACACCGCAAACGGTTATCATTACGTATTTACGGGTTGGAAGAAAGTACAAAGTGGCGCCCATGCGCAAGATGTGTTGGTGGATGCCAGCCAGCGCACGCTTAGTTTTGACGCGGAAGAAAACGTTGTTTACGAGGCGCAATATAAGAAAGTTCCTTACATCACCACAAAGACTGATGATGGTAGCATTCCAGATGATTCTGTCGTCGCGGCATTCAAGCCTGCTCCTGGTCGTACCTGGAAAGATGGTACCAATGGACCTAAGACGTTCTATGTTAAGAAAGGCCAAGACGTCCATAATCTGCCATTCGATATCGAGGAAAACGGCCATAAGAAACACTACAAGTCGATTATCGACTACTTCAAAGATCAGCTGTACGACAATACAGGCTGGTCGAAGTCGTCCATGGAAGATGTTCAAGGCATTGAAAGCGTTAGCGAGAGCGACTGGATAGCTAATAACGCATTCCAGGAATATGTTGCTAAGCAAACCGACTATACGCTTCCTGTACTGGGCAAATCGCAAACTATCATTCAGGGCACCACGATTCCTGATCCAGAAACTTTTGTAAGCAATATTGCTGAAATGAAGAATGCCGACAATGTTGCAGACGTTAAGGTCTCTTATACCGAAACGCCTACCTCAACCGAGGCAGCAAATTACACCGTGCCGCTTAAGGTAACAGTCACCTATAAAGACTCAGCATCGCAAAACAAACAAAAGGTATACAACCTGGTTGGATACCTAAATGTACTGGGCGATGTTTTGGAAAAGAAGAATGCACCAAGTGACCCTGCACTCACCAACCAATACACCACCATTACCTTTGTAAGTAAGAAACAAAAGGTAGTAGATGCAAGCGGTCATGAAACAGGCCAGACAGAAGAACCTGGTCAAGTATCAGGTGCTACTGAGTCGGCAGACAACACGCAAAGCGAACTTGGATACCTTACCTTTAAGAAAGCGGGCGCAAGCTACGTAATCGATGTACCGAAGGTAACAGGCCTTGACTATACCGAAAACGGTTACCACTATGTGTTTACCGGTTGGAAGCAAAAGGTAGCGCAAGGTACGAGCGCCGCTGCCCTTACCATTAAAGCTACAGATCGCAACTATACCTTCGATGCTCAACAAAGCATCGTCTTTGAAGCACAATACAAAAAAGTGCCCTACGTTGTAGAAAAGAGCGATGACGGTACCGTTCCTCCTGAGAGCGTGGTGGTATCGTTTAAGCCAGCAGCAGGTCGTGCGTGGAAAGATGGATCCACAGGACCAAAGGTTCTCTACATCAAGAAAGGTGTAGACATCTCAAAGATTGACCAGCACGGAAAACCTG
>CAMPNZ010000070.1 GCA_946892075.1 uncultured Coriobacteriales bacterium | reverse complement strand
GGTTTGCAACTTCAGTAAGTGCAGGATCTTTAACATCCAGGGTTTGTGGCTCGGCGGGCTTTAGTTTTACAACTTTGTTTGCTTCAAGCACAACAGGTTTAAAGCCATCACGCGTAATGGTTACCTTACCTGTTGTTTTTTCAACAGCGATCTCTGCATCGGTAAGTTTAAGCGTTTCGTTTTTATCCTTGATGGCTTTTTTAACTGCTGCAACTTCGCTCTCACTTAAGTTTGTGAGGTTTGCAACTTCAGTAAGTGCAGGATCTTTAACATCCAGGGTTTGTGGCTCGGCAGGCATGTTAATTACATCGGCAAAGGGAAGTTCAAGGCAATAGTCAAAATTATTTGGTGCGCTAAACGACCAGCCTTTACTACCACTATCCCACGTTGCTGTTACGCATTTTTTTGCCGTATCTATAGTAATGCATTCCTCACGCGGAATTTTATAAGTGGTTGCAATAGCGTGCTTAATTGTTTTGATTTCTTGACCTGATAAATCACCTACATTTTTGACATCAGTTTTTACAAGTGGATAATCAGGATTCGGTTTAGCCACCCAGTAAAATAGTTCAGGCAGTTCCTTAATAACAGTACTTCCATTTTTTTCAGTAATTTTTACCGTAAACTTGCTAGCATCATACTCAACGTTTTGAACTGCGTCACCATTAGTTTGTACTAACTGCTCTTTAGCCTTCTCTAGTTCTTGATTAGTAGGCTTAAAGTTTGAGGTATCTGCTAAGGGAACTTTTTTCGCAGGTGCTTTTAGCTCAATAGGTACAATTTTACGAATAATAAGACTATCAAGCGGTTTTTCTAGACTATTATAACCATCTAACGTGATAGTCACTTTATTAGATGCTTCGTCAACAGTAAAATCCAAACTCGAACAATCTAAATTTGCTGGAAAAATGCATTGTTGGATGTTAGCTTTAATGAGGTCTTTATGCGCTTTGGATAAGTCGGATAGTTGCTCTGTAATTTCAACTTTGTCAGGAACCAACTGGTCATCATTATCGTTTGTACCCCATGGAAAATCACGCTTTTTATGAGCATCGGTGTTGTTATAATACAAATGTCGTAAGCCACAAAAGAATACATGGTTTATGCTTTGAACATAATCTTTCCCATCAGTCATTGTTTTTGGATTACCGCGCCACACAAAAATATCTACCATATTATTGCCATTGGGGTATTTTTCAAAGGTAATTTGATCAGCTGTAATGTCAAATGTAAAGCCAGTTTTTTGTTTAGGGTTAGCCTTAATAAAAGCATTTATTATTTTCTTTTTGTCTTCTTGACTTAGTGAACTTGAATCAGTAACTTGAACAGGAACTGGCTGTGTGACTACTTTGTCTGACGGATAATATTGAATATAGCATAAATTAGATAGGGGAATTATGTGATTCTTTCCATCTTTTTCAAAGCTTAATGCGGCGGCGCTATCGCTATACGCGATTGTTGCATCGCTCGATAAACCGTATATATTTTGCAACTTAGTGCGATATTGACTCCCCATAGGAATATTATCGCACGTACCCATATCGTCAGTAATATTGTTAAAGATGGTATCTTCATAACACTTACGCATATATCGCACAGGGTACGGCTCTTTGGGAATTTCTAGTTTATCGCTTCGATCCATGCCTTCAGCGGCGCGATCGAGTGTGAACACACCCTGCGTTGTACTGCTTGCCGCATAGGCAGCTTGCATCGGATGAGCACTCGTTGCTGCAATACCTCCAGCTATACCCGTTACGCATCCCATGGCGATAACGGCAGCTAATGGCGCATTGAACACGCGCTTTTGGAGCGGCAAGTGCGTCCTTTTACCCTGATTACTAGAATTAGAACGAGAAGACATAACAATCCTTCCTCAAAAAGACCCGTGCAAGCGAATGCACACAATTAAACGATGCATCTACTTGCTGATTATCATGAGTTTTCTACTCATGAATATTTTGTTAGTTATAGTATACTCTTCTTCATATACAAAACACCCACCAATCGCATCTTGTAAAGAAAATTTCATACGCATATCCGCAGGTTATAGTTTTATTTTTAATATTTATAAGAAGATTTAACAAAAGCACAAGTACTTATTACTGCATAACGGTAAAACGTTGCTTTCCCTGTCACCAACACAACGACAACGTCACTATACGCGCACATATATCACATGCAAGCACAGTTTCATACCACTGTGCCTTCATCTGTTCACAAATGAATATTGCAACACTACGGAAAAACAACAGTAAATAAATAGGTACCAGGAAAATAAAAGAAGTGGTGCCCCCAACGAGAATTGAACTCGTGTCTCAGCCTTGAAAGGGCCGCGTCCTAACCTCTAGACTATGGGGACAGCCGTAGCATCCGCGCAAGCGAAACGCGCACGCGCCGCTTGCGTTCTTCATAAAGCAATGCGCCTTCTACAAGCGAACATGCTTTAATCAGCCGTTGTATTATTACAAACATTGAGGCGTTTGGCAATACATTCTTCAAAAATTTTCACTTTTTTGTTGGAATTATCTTTCAGCACGCCCTTACGCGCCGAAACCCAGCGCGTTTACGCTATGATACTCTTCATGGAAACTTGTAGACACACGAACACAACCATGGCGCCTTCTGCAGCAGATGCCTCCGCTTGCACTGCTGCAAGCACGCGTACGCCCGCGTCCGACGCAACATCGGCGTGCGGCGCAGCGCCCGCATCCGCACCCGCGTCTGGCGCAGCACCAGCGAGCCCACAAGCACCGTCACTAGCGCCAGCTTCAGCGTCCGTTCCCGACACAGCACCCACACGCGACACAGAAACAGCGCCAGTTCTTATGGTGATACACGCATCAGTTGGCTCGGGCCACAAAAGCGCCGCGTTCGCGATAAGCGAGGCGCTCAATCTGCTTAAACAGGAACACGACCAGCTTATTCCCGACAATCTTGAAATCGAAACCATCGACATCCTTACGTGGGGGCGCCACAAATTCAACGGCGATAAAGCAGCATCGTACTTCGTTGGCGCAACGCGTCCAATATACGACCTGCTGTGGCGATACACGTTTACGGGGCGCGTATTATGGGGCGGCGGCACCATTTGGTCGCACATTATGTATGCGCCGTTTACGCGCTACATTGCGAAACGAAAACCAATCGCGTGCATATGCACTCACATTACCGCAGCCAATGCGGCTGTTTCGGCGCGCATGCTGTGCAAGCAGCACTTCCCCATTGTGTGCGTTCCTACCGATTACGAAACAGAAGGCTTATGGCCGCACCTGCACGGCGACATGTTTTGTATTGCAAGCGAAGCGATGGCGGAAACGCTGCGAGCACGCAAAGTGAGCGATGCGCGCATTGCGCTTACGGGCATCCCCACGCGCGAAGATTTTCGCCTGACACACGATATTGAACAAACGCGCAAAACGCTGCATCTTCCCAGCGATAAAACGCTGGTGCTGGTATTAGCGGGCGCGGCGTATCCTACTCCCTACCTGCGATTTCGAGACACGCTCGATGCGCTGATGCCGTATTTGTCGAAGCTTAACAACATGCACTTCATCTTCGTGGCGGGCAAAGACGAGAATTACCGCGCGCACCTTGAGCAACAGCTTGAAACCTTCCAGCTAAAAAACGCCTGCGTGTTTGGCTATGTGAAGGAAATGGCGGCGCTGATGGCGGCGTCGAACCTGGTCATCTGCAAATCGGGCGGGCTGACGGTTACTGAGTGCCTGTGCACAAAAGTTCCGATGATTTTAGTGGGGCGCGCGTATGGGCAAGAGAAAATCAATACCGAAATGCTAACGAACTCGAACGCGGCAATGCACGTAACAACGGCGCGCGAGCTGCTTGACGTGCTGCACTATCTGATGACGAATCCGCATGGGCTTGACGCGATGCTGGTCAATGGCGCCATTATCCGCCACCCGCACGCTGCGCGCGATATTGCGCACATTGCTCTTGAGCTGTACCACAAGCAGCGAACCGTGCCACCCGAGGTGTATCAATCGCACTTGGCGCATTTCTATCTGGGGCATAAGCCAGCTCACGTGCGGTAATGTGCACGTGAATGGACGGGCTAAGGTGACGAACGAACGAACGCGGCGCAGGGAAGAACGTAACAACATCGGGTAGCGACGGGTGTGTCGAACGGACGCGGCGCAAGGCTGGCTTGCGGGCGAGCGCGGCGCCGGGAAGTGCCCTGAATGTTCCAACAACATACACTCCAAACAATCTCGCATCGCTTACTCACGTTCCCGTGGCGCGCACACCAAGGCTCACTCACGTTCCCGTGGCACACACGCATCGCTACCCAAACGCTCACTCACCGCTGAACTCTACCGTCTAACCAATTATTTTGCTGTTGCGCGCGCGATTGCACGCATATAAAGCTAGTATGCAATACGTGAGATGCGCACCTAAACGGACGTTTTTTTGACAGCTCTTTTTACGCGCGCATGCAGGCGATTGCGCAGGCGCTCAAAACGCACGCGAGCGGGCACAATCGCACGTTCAACACAACAAGCAAAGGAGCGACCAGCGTGATTATTACGGTTGCATGTCGTGGAATGGATGTGGCAACGCATTCATCTCTCACTACAAGCTTTCTTTGCTTTTTCGTGCAGCGCGGCGTTATAACAGGAAGCAGCAATTTGCCTTTGCTGGGCGCTTCTCTGGCAAAACAGCTCCAAATATTGCAAGCTGTGAAAGCTGATGTGTTTATATCGGGAAGCAAGTATGAACCACTTGAAGCAGAGCTTGTGCGCAACAACATTCAAGTAGCGAAAACGATGCAAACGTGCCCGATTAAATGTGCGCAGGAATGGATTACACATGCCGAGCCGCACAGTGTAGGAGAGTAAAATTACAGCAGCTCGCGCCTGTTCTCGATGGCGCGTCCCAGCGTTACTTCGTCGGCAAATTCAAGATCTCCACCCACCGGCAAACCGCTTGCCAAGCGCGTAACGCGAATTCCAAGCGGCTGTATCATGCGTGCCAAATAGCTTGCCGTTGTTTCGCCCTCAACCGTCGGATTCGTTGCAAGCAACACTTCACGAACCTGCGAGGCACCAAGGCGCCCCATGAGCTCGGTAATATGCAGCTGATTAGGACCTATACCATCAAGCGGCGACAGTTCTCCGCCCAAAACATGATACAAACCGTCAAAGGCGCCGCTTTTCTCGATAACGGCAATATCGCGCGGCACGCTTACAACGCAAATGATGGACGTATCGCGGTCGCTTGCCGAGCAAAATTCGCACAGATCATCCTGCGCATAATTGAAGCATTGTGTGCAAAAATGAACCGTGTCTTTTACCTGGTGAATGGCATCAGCCAAGCGCACGACGGTAGGTTTTTCGGTGTTCAGCATCCAATAAGCAATGCGCGACGCCGATTTCGGTCCAATGCCCGGAAGGCGCTCAAGTTCGTCGAGGAGCGTTTGAAGTGCGGGAATGTGCTGCATATTAGCGCAACCCAGGAATGTTCATGCCGCCTGTTACGTGCGACATGCGTTGCTCGGTAAGTTCGTTGACCTGCTTAAGCGCGTCGTTGACGGCCGTAAGGACCATATCTTGCAGCATTGCCGCGTCCGCAAGTGTAAGCGCATCAGGCGCAATGGTCACGCTTTCAAGGCGGCCTTCGCCATTGGCAACAGCTTCAACCATGCCACCGCCAGAACTTGCCTTTGCAGTGTACGTTTTTATTTCTTGCTGCGCGCGTGCAAGTTCAAGCTGCATCATTTGCGCTTGTTTCATCATTTTTTTCATATCCATAGCAGTACCTTTCGTTGACGTACTCCGTGCAGTTATTTCTTAGAAGAAG
>CAMPNZ010000069.1 GCA_946892075.1 uncultured Coriobacteriales bacterium | reverse complement strand
TCTCCGTCGCTGGTGGCTTTGTCATGACTCTCGTACGAAACGAAACTCAGCGGCATAGTGCGGCACTCAAAATCGCAGGTCAGAACCCTGTCGTCCTACTCCCACTCGACAAATTCAAGTATATGAGGAAGTATTTCTCTTGAATTTACAGGTAAAATATTCGCAAATTTGCTAATATTTTACCTGCTATTTTCGGCTGTCAATTTTCTTAGTATCAAAATAGTATCACAAGAGGCTGGAAAATGCAACAGAATTATGTGGAGCTCTACATAATTCTGTAACCTTCTTTGCTGTGGTGTATCAAGTAATCTTACTGAACATATGGCGCACCTTGTCCAGGCGGCTGTTTGGACGGCGGGGCTGGATGACCGGCTCGCCGACAGCGGCCTGATACCCTTTCAGTTCTGTAAGACATACGCTCCGCCCGTTGGTGTAAAAGGCCAGATCAGTACGGTATGCCTGTATATAGCGGGCGGGAATTTCGCCAGTAAAGACAACTTCATCCTTTTTTACCTGGGCCGTTTCGATGGTGGCACAGTATTTCGGTGCATCATGATAAGCCCTGGAAAGGTATTCCTGGGGCGCATAGAGGGTGAACGAGAGATAAGGTTCCAGCAGCTGCGTCCCCGATTCCTTCAATGCCTGTTCCAATACAATCGGGGCCAATGAGCGGAAGTCCGCCGGCGTGCTGACTGGACTGTAATAAAGCCCGTATTCAAAGCAAATCTTACAGTCCGTTACGTTCCAGCCGAACAAGCCCTGCTCCAGCCCGTAACGGATACCATCCCTGACAGCGTTTTGAAAACTCTGGTTCAAGTATCCCAGCGAAACCCGGCTCTCGTATTGTACGCCGGAGCCAAGCGGGAGTGGTGTAACAGACAGTCCGATAGATGCCCAAAACGGGTTGGGCGGCACCTCGATATGGATGGTGTGGCTGGCTGCTTTGAGCGGCCGCTCCATATAAATGAGGGTGGGTTCCTTTACCACTGTTTCAATCTTGTATTTTTCCGACAGCAAAGCGGAAACGACCTCCAACTGCACCCGGCCCAAAAAAGAAAGAATGATCTCATGGGTGATGGAATCCACTTCGCAGCGCAAAAGCGGGTCAGTATCCGCAAGTTGCGTAAGAGCGTCCAGCAGCCGTTCTCTTTGCGCTGCCGTTTTCGGCGCAATCGTCGTCCGCAGCATGGGGAGGGGGGCCTCGCGCCACCTTTTACGAGGGAGCCGGGTTTGATCCCCTAATACATCGTTTAACCTCACGCTGTCGCTGGGAAGGATAACAATTTCGCCCGGATAAGCGGTGTCTGTCCGAACAATTTCCCCTTTGGATGGAATACGCATCTCTGTGATTTTCAGCTTTTCTCTCCCGGCCAGGGCCACCGTATCCCGCAGGCGCAGCGTTCCGCTGTATAGCCGCAGATAGACACGCCGCTGGCCGCAATCGGTGTACTCAACCTTGAAAACGCTGCCGCATAGGGTGGCGCTCCCCTGTTCCCCAATCGGTTGGAACAGTCCTGTCACCGCATCCATCAACGGTTGAATGCCAAGGCCCTTTTTGGCGCTGCCATGATAGACCGGAAACAGGGAGGCTTCTTGAACCCGCCGCTGTTCCTCCCGCGCAAGTTTTTCCTGGCTGATTGGTTCTCCTGCGATATACTTTTCCAATAATGCATCGTTATTTTCGATGACCGCATCCCATGCTTCTATGTCGGTATTTTCCTCCAGGACTATTTCCGGGGACAGCGACACCGTCTGCTTGATGATAATATCGGCGGAGAGCTTATCCCGAACAGACTGAACCACGCTCTGCAAATCAACGCCAGCCTGGTCGATCTTGTTGATAAAGATAACGGTGGGAATGTTCATTTTCCGCAGGGCATGGAACAGAATACGGGTCTGGGCCTGCACGCCATCTTTCGCGGAGATCACCAAGATGGCCCCATCTAAAACAGCCAAAGAGCGGTACACCTCCGCCAAAAAATCCATGTGGCCGGGCGTATCCACAATGTTAACTTTACATCTGTGCCACTGGAAGGAAGTGACTGCCGCTTGAATGGTAATCCCACGCTGCCGCTCCAACAGCATGGTGTCCGTCCTCGTTGTCCCTTTTTCGACGCTCCCTGGTTCTGAAATGGCTCCACTGGCATATAGCAGACTCTCCGTCAAGGTCGTCTTTCCAGCGTCTACATGGGCAAGAATCCCGATATTGATAATGTTCATGTCTATCCTCCATACAAGGCCCGAATGGGCGCAAAAATCCCCAGCGGCTAATACTTTTACCGCTGGGGATCATGACTTCGGACACACAGAAACATACACGACTTACATAAGCCGCGGTCCGTCACGATATTTACTAAAAAGGCAAAAGTATTCTTAAAATTGGGTACAAAAACCAAGCCCCTGCAAGGGGCAATCATTTTTGCGCCCATTATCAAATTTTATTTAAGAATACCTTGCCGCATATTTGATAGACTCCTCAAATCAGGATAATAGCAGTATATCATAGTACGCTCTAAAAAACAAGAAATCATTTTACCCGATTCCCCAAATAAAACTGGAGGGCATTCACTGGAACACCCTCCATTTTTGGTGATTATCGCAACCGAATCAGGACGCCAGGCTAGGCGGTGAGCTCCGCTCGCACCTGCGTATGCTGAGTTTTTACTCCCCATTGCATGCAAAGGCATTTTCGACGCACCCGGGGAGTAAATGACGCAGTGGCTTACACGGCGGCACGCGGTAGTACGCCGCGGCATTTCCCCTGATTACTCCCGTTTTCATTGAGACGGAAAGATTCTTTACTCCCCATTAGCCACCTGGGGTAACGCCGTACGGAGACCGCAAAAACGCCCATTGAGTTCGATTTGAGTTTCACAGGCCACGAGACGGTCCCGTTTTGCCCTCGGGGACAAAAAGCGCGCGTCTACTCACTCGGGATGAATCCTTACTCCCATTCCTCCGAATACCGCCCCGTGCCTTGCCGTCTTGAAATACGGGGAGTAAATGGCGAAATCGCAGGTGAAAGGGAGTAAAAAGGCAAAGAAAAAGCCTCCGTCCCAACATGGAAACGGAGGCTCGATAATCGGTTTTACTCACCAATGTCGCTGGCGGCTTTGCCGTGGCTCTCGTACGAAACGAAACTCAGCAGCACAGTGCGGCACTCAAAGATGCAGGTCAGAACCCTGTCAGCCTACTCCCACTCAATTGTTGCGGGAGGTTTGCTGGTGATGTCGTACGCAACGCGATTCACGCCAGGAACTTCAGCTACAATGCGCCCGCTTATGCGCGCAAGCACATCATAAGGCAAACACGCCCAATCAGCCGTCATCGCATCGCTGCTGTCAACCGCGCGCACGATGATAGGTCTCGCGTAGGTGCGTTCGTCACCCATAACACCAACGCTTCTCACATCAGGCAAAACAGCAAAATACTGCCATGCTGCATGCTGTGAGTTATGCTTTCCCGTTTCCTCATACAGACGCTTGTTATACGCATCAAGCTCCTCGCGCACAATCGCGTCCGCGTTTTTAAGGATGGCAAGCTTTTCCGCATCAACAGCGCCAATAATGCGAATTGCCAAACCAGGCCCTGGAAATGGCTGGCGATACACAATGTGCTCGGGAAGCCCCAGTGCCAAACCCAGCTTGCGAACTTCATCCTTGAAAAAGTGATCGAGCGGCTCAATTAAGTCGAAATGCACGCCGTCAGGGAAGGGGATAAGGTTATGATGACTTTTGATGGTTGACGCGCTGCCTTGCGTTTTGCGCGCACCCGACTCAATAATGTCGGGGTAAATGGTGCCTTGTGCCAGGTAACGCACACCTTCCAGCTGCTGCGCCACGTTAAAGAACTCTTTCCAGAATTGCGTTCCGATGCGCTTGCGCTTTTCCTCGGGATCTACAACGTCTTTCAGCAGTTCAGCGTAGCGCTCTTCAGCATGAACGTGAATAAAGTCAACATCGAATTGCTGCGTAAACACTGCTTCAACTTCTTCGGGCTCGTTTTTGCGAAGCAGCCCATGATTGATAAATACGCAGGTCATCTGCTTACCGATGGCGCGCGCTCCCAGCGCTGCCACAACCGAGCTGTCCACACCGCCCGACAGCGCCAAAATAACGCGGTCGTTTCCTACCTGCTGTTTCATCTGTGCACATAGGGTTTCAACAATGTTGTCCATGTTCCACGCAGGCGTTAGTTTTGCAATGTTGAACAGGAAGTTTTTCAGCATTTGCGTGCCGAATTCGGTGTGTGCCACTTCTGGATGAAATTGCGTTGCATAAATGTTCATACTCGCATTTTCCATGGCTGCAACGGGGCAAATGTCAGTTGATGCCGTAACGCTAAAGCCTTCGGGAACGTGTTGCACGCTGTCGCGATGACTCATCCATACGGTTTGTTCATGGGGCGTATCTGCCAGCAAGGCGCTTTCAGAATTTGCGGCTTTGACGAGGCGCGCAGCTCCGTATTCGCCCTTTTCAGTATGCGCAACACTGCCGCCAAGCGCATCAGCTATGCTTTGGTGACCATAGCAAAATCCCAACAGGGGAATGTTCGCATGCAAAATTGCGGGGTCGATGTGGGGCGCTTCGGGCTCGTAAACGCTTGCAGGCCCACCCGAAAGAACAATTGCGTCGGGTTTTCGCTGGAGAAGCTCGTCAGCAGAAATTGTTCCCGGCAAAATTTCGGAATATACGTGCAGGTCGCGGATGCGCCGCGCGATAAGCTGGCCATATTGTGCACCAAAATCGAGCACTGCAACTATTTGCGTTTTTTGTTCCGTGCTGGTATCGAGCGTTGCGTTTTGCACCGTAACTCCTTTTAGTTGTGTTTTACGACGAGCTTGCGTTCCTGCGTCTTTGCTGCTGCGCCCCGTTCGTCGTTGTGCGTACTGCCAGGAGCATGTGCAAGCAGGTATTTTTTCACGTCTTGCACGCTGCGTGCGCGCGGACGTCTACAGCAATATTGTATAAGCTTCCGCACAACTATATACCATGTTTTTGCGAGTATGCTAAAATTCCACGACTGTTTACACTGCGTGAGAAACGCGCGGGAATGCTTGGAAAATCCGTGGGAAATCCGTGGGAAATCCGTGGGAAATCCGTGGGAAATCCGTGGGAACGCACTCCATGTGTTTTTCGAAAATTGCCCTCTGCTGTGCCTGCGATGGATGTAAACGCGGTATCATACACGTGTTAGAACTGTATGCCCGCGCGTGTCATACCGTTAAAGACGCAAGCTGTGGCAGCATAATTCCTGTTCACAGCAAGGGTTTGCGCTTACCGATAAGGATACCTATGAACGTTCTCGATTATCTGCACGTGATATTTTTTGGCATTGTTGAAGGCATAACCGAATGGCTGCCCGTGTCGTCAACTGGGCACATGATGCTTTTTAACAGTCTGTGGCCTTTGAATGTGTCGCCCGAATTTTATGATACCTTTCTGGTTGTGATACAGCTGGGCGCAATTTTGGCTGTTATCGCTGCATTTTTTAAGCGACTAAACCCGTTTTCGTTTAAGAAAAGTTCCGCCGAAAAGCGAGCTACGTGGCGTTTGTGGCTGCTTATTGTTGTGGGCTCAATACCTGCGGCAATCGTTGGTATCGCGCTTGACAAATGGATAGAAGCGCACATCATGAACGACGCCTCCTTATCGTATAAAGTGGTTGCGGGTGCGCTTATTGTATACGGATTTATATTTATTATAATGGAACTTATTTTGAAGCGCCGCATTGCCAACTGCGCTGTTGTGCGCGGGAAGCATGCGCGTTTATCCAGCTCGCAGGCTTGTACGGGGAACGTAAGCACCGCACCAGCGAGTGCGCCCAGCGCTGGCGGGGAAGTGGCTGGTATGGGAAAAGCTGCTAGCACGGCAAACGGAACTGCTGCGCCCGCTCGCACCTTTTCGTTCGAGAAACAAACACCCCGTTCAGCGCACGATTCTTCCGAGCTTGTTGCCAGTGTGACGTCGTTTAGTCAGCTGTCGCTTCCACGCGCGTTCGCGGTTGGCGTGTTCCAGTGCCTTGCCATTATCCCAGGTACATCGCGCAGCGGCGCCATCATCATCGGTTCCATCTT
>CAMPNZ010000068.1 GCA_946892075.1 uncultured Coriobacteriales bacterium | reverse complement strand
CTGTTAAGCAAAGTAAGGCTTTAATACGAATGTTTAAGCAGATGAAAGACTTTATAATCGAAAATCAAGATTTTATTAGCTCAAAAGAATTAGCGCAAATAGCAGTACAGACAAATGAAAATACAAAGGATATAGCTGAAATAAAGTCGCAAATGGATACAAAAGAAGATTTGAAAAAGGTGATGGATAATTTTATAGATCCGGACACTTACAAGCATTTTCTTTTGATGAATGGAGATAAGATTGAAGCAGATGTTGCCTATACAAAAATATATAAGTCAGCAAAGAAAAGCATTTATGTAATAGATAACTATATAGGACTTAAAACATTGGAACTTTTAAGAGCTGCAAAAGACAATGTTGAAATCATAGTCTTTAGCGACAATGTGAAAAACAAGGATATGCTTACAAAAAATATCCTAAACGATTTTAGAAGAGATTATCCAAATATTAATTTAAAAATGAAGATAGCAGGAAGAAAGTATCATGATAGATATATTGCTATTGACTATGGAGCAGAAAATGAAGCCTTTTATCTTTGTGGAGCATCATCGAAGGACGCGGGAAATAAAATATCAAGCATTACCAAGATAGAAGAATCTTCTAAGGATATGTATCATATAATGTTTGGTGGAATGTTAAACAATAAGAATTTGAAAATTTAGTATTCAAATAGCGGATTAAACAGTTATATGAGCTTTAAGCAAGGCGGTAGAAATAAAAATCTATCGTCTTTTTTAATTGCAAAAAAACAGGAGGAAAATAAAAATGAACAAAATACGGGAACAAAGACTATAAAGAAAATTGGGAAAGCAACCTTTGAGGTTGTTATCCACTTTAATGAAAATACAAAGGATAGCATGCAAGACAAATTAAAACGCACCATGCTTAGAGCAATGGAGAGGGAAAAACATAAAAAGGCGATAAAAATAATTAGAAAGTCCTTGACAAGTTGTTATTGGTGAAGTGTGGCGTTATCAGTAGCGCTCGGGCGTGCTACCAGGTTTGATTTTTTTCGCAGCGGGTAACGTGGTGCGCTTTTTGTGATACAGCGCAATGCCATAAGCAATCATCAGGCACGTGTAAATCCATGTTTGCGCAACGTAGCGTGCTGTATCAAGTAAAAAGGCACTGGGCGTTCCTAAAATACGCATGCCACTTGCTGCTTGTGTGAATGGCCAGCCGTAAAACGTGTGCCCAAGGCCCAAAAATATACCCTGAGCAAGCATCAAGAACATAAACGGATATGCTAATTTTTGTATCTGCTTCCATTTTTGTGGGTCCATTTGTCGGCGAACGCAGCGAAATGATGTAATCCAAGGTACAAGAAAACATACAGTAAGTATTATTCCAATAAGTACTGTTGCAATAAACATGAAGTAGACTGACGGCACGCCCCATACGTTGCGAAACATTGGGTTCAGGAAAAAGAACGGAAACGCCAGCACTTTTAGCAAGTGAGCGCAGATGATAATGCCGCCCAGTACCGAAAGCTCGCTACGCGCGCGCAGCATTGTTTTCACCCACGGCGTTTTGGGCAACACGCCTACAAACATCACGATGATGTAAATCCACACACCAACACATGCCGATGTCGTAAGCTTAAAAAGAGCTGCCAGCGCTACGTTGTTGCTAAGCCACGCGCTTGCTGCTTTCATGCTTGCCATGGTTGCGCGCGGGAAAAACGGCGCTGCAAGGTTAAGCAAGCCAGGGATGTTCGCTATCACTACCAGTACAACGCACGCTACATAAAAGGGAAGTGCGCGCTTAGCAAGTGGTCGCGCGATAAGCGAAATTATCAGGAACGTAAGTGGTGCGCATTGTGCAATATCGGGTACAAATGCTGCACATGTCAATGCAGCGCTAATAATCGAATCGATCATGAACGAATTCCTTTACGCGGTTTTGTAGGAGCTTTTCCGCTACTGTATCACGAAGACGCCGCGCCTGTGAAAAATGTTACAAAGTTGAATGCAAGCACCGTGTGCCCGTGCACGTTCACAAAGTTGAATGCAAGCACATGTTCGCAAGCACAACGTTTGATGCGGGGAATTCATACCGAATCTGCCAAACACATGGCGTGCTCCTATTTCGTAAACATCTTGTGTATGGCTGTATTGTTACTTATTGCGGCGTGCGAACATGGTATCATAGCACACGGAGATGGAAGGTTTCCTGGTGGAGCCCGCGGCCTTCAAAGCCGTTGTGAGGCGCGCAGAACGTCTTGGGTGTGTTCGATTCGCACGCATCTCCGCCATAAACAGTTTGCCCGCAGCGTATGCGGGCTTTTTTGCGTTGTCGTGAAACTGGCAGGAACGCGCACGTTGTTCGTGTTACACCCCGCGCCACCAGCACCTGCGTCCGTACCGCTACCACGTCACCAGCGCCTGCGTCCGTACCGCTACCACGTCACCAGCGCCTGCGTCCGTTCTGCTACCATGCCGCACTGTCGCACGAGCGCTGCCAGACGTTTCTGCACCGCCGCACTGCCAGCCGTTTCCGCATTGCCGCACTGCCGCAAAAGGAGTAACTATGCTCATTGATGCTCTGGTTTTTTCGCTTGTGAAGTCGGGCTGCGTTCAGCATTTCTGGGAAAAGCTTGATGCACAAACCGACGCCAGTTTGGGAATTGCCTCATCAGCGCGCCCTTTTATGGTGGCAAGCCGTTTTGTGTACAAGCCTCAACCAAGCCTTGTTATTGTTGCAGGTGAAGAGAACGCGTACACGTTCACGCGCAGTTTGGCGTCGTATATAGGTACCCAGCGCGTGTTTCATTTCCCGCAGCGCCGCGACAATCCCTTCTCTGACCAGGCGGCTTCTGCATCGGTGTGCGCGCGACAACTGCAAGCTGCACATCTGCTTGCATCGAACACTCCCTGCATCGTGGTTGCAAGTGCGCAGTCGCTGGTGCGTTTGCTTCCGTCTTGCGAATCGAAGCGCGCAACGCCTGTTGTGCTGTCGTCCAATCAGACGCTTGACAGCCTCGAGCATTTTCTAGAAATGCTGCTTGACATGGGGTATAAGCGTGCGCCCCATGCCGATGAGCCGGGTAGCTTTTCGCAAGCGGGCGGCATTATCGATGTGTTTCCAGGGCAGCTTGACTATCCTGTTCAGCTTGATTTTTTTGGCGATACGCTGGAAGAAATTCGCAAAATTGTTCCTTCAACAGGGCAAACAATCAATCAGTTGCAGTCGGTTGAAATCTACCCGGTACGTTTTCTTGCGCAGAACACCGCTTCGCGCACGCCGCTTATGCATGCGCTTAAACGCCCAGCTCGCACTAACCAGGAACTGCGCCGCGCCCTTGAAGCGCTCGAGAGTGGTATTCCTGTTCCCGGCGAAGACAAGCTGCTTTCGTTTGCCTACGATACCCCAGCTACCTTGGGCGATTACGCAACACGCTTGTGTCTTACCACGCTTATTGAGCCGCGTGCGTTGTTTGACGATGCGTCGCGTGCGTTTGAGGCCGCTCAGGCGCTGGTTGCGGGTAGTCAGTTGCCCGTTTCATGTTTTGCGCGCACTCCACAGCAGGTGTCGTTTGGGAAAGGTGTGCGCGCAATGTATATGTCGCTTATGCGTGCGCATGCGCATCTTGACGATGAACTGCGCATTTTGCGCCCTGATGTGGCAGGCGATCCGGAAAAGTTGTTCGCACGTTTGCACACCTTGCTTGATGCTGGCACAAAGATTGTGTTCTCAATTCCGCATTATCGAGCGCGCGCCGACATGAAATTAGCGCTTGTCGACCACGAGCTTCCCATTTATGAAGCCAACGTGCAAGATTATGAAGCCAACGTGCAAGATGAAAATGCAAGCGACGTTCAAGACAAGCGTGCAAGCGATGTTCAAGATGAAAATGCAAGCGTTGAACAGGTGAAACGTGCGTTACGCAGCAATGTGGTGAACGTGGTTGCCTCTCCGCTGCCGCTGGGCATGATTATTCCGAAAGCCAAGCTTGCGCTTATTAGCATTACCGATACACAGCGTTATTCTGCTAAACGCGCACGTCAAAGCATCGACATTACCAAAGTTACGTTCCCATTTAAGCCGGGCGACTACGTAGTGCACGTCTCGCACGGCATTGCCTACTTCAAGGGCATTGTGACGCGCGAAAACGATGGTGACATGCGCGATTACCTGCAGCTTGAGTATGCCGAGGGCGATCAGCTATTTGTGCCGGTCGAGCGCCTCGATCGCGTTACGCGCTATGTGGGCCCCGAGGGAAATGCGCCGCGCCTTACGCGCCTGAACTCGTCAGATTGGTCACGCGCGATGAATGCGGCACGTCGTGCAACGCGCAAGCTTGCCTTCGATTTGGTGGATGTGTATACGCGCCGGCAAGCGGTGCAGGGTTTTGCGTTCAGCGCTGATACGCCGTGGCAAAAAGAAATGGAAGACGCGTTCCCGTATAAAGAAACGCCCGATCAGCTGTCGGCGATTGCCGATGTGAAGGCCGATATGCAGGCAGCGCGCCCTATGGATAGGCTTATCTGCGGCGATGTTGGTTTCGGTAAAACGGAAGTTGCACTGCGTGCAGCGTTTAAGGCTACGCAAGACAACAAGCAGGTAATGGTGCTGTGCCCCACAACAATTTTAGCGCAGCAGCATTACACGAATTTCCGCGAGCGCTTCGAACCCTTTGGCGTTCATGTGGAAGTGCTGTCGCGTTTCCGCACGCCAGTTCAGCAAAAACGTGCGCTTGAGGGCTTTGCGTACGGAAGTATTGAAGTGCTTGTTGGCACGCACCGCCTGCTCTCGCGCGATGTGAATCCGCACGATTTAGGGCTTATCATCATCGACGAAGAGCAGCGTTTTGGCGTTCAACATAAAGAACAAATGAAGAATTTACGTGCATATATTGACGTGCTTACGCTTTCAGCAACGCCCATTCCGCGCACTTTGCAAATGTCGCTTTCAGGTGTGCGCGACATGAGCCTCATTTTAACGCCGCCCAGTCACCGGCGTGCCGTTGACGTGCATGTTGGCGAATACGATCCCGATATGGTGTCGATGGCTATCGCGCGCGAGCTAAACCGTGGCGGGCAGGTGTACTATGTGTCAAACCGTGTGCATTCTATCGATGAAGCTTTGGCGCGCGTGCATGAAGCCGCAGGTGAAGCGCGTGTTGGTGTGGCGCACGGACAAATGGATCGCGACAGCCTTGAAGCGGTTATGGAAGAGTTTTCTGCAGGTAAGCTTGATGTGTTGGTTGCAACAACCATTATTGAAAGCGGTATCGACAATCCGCACACGAACACGCTTATCATCGAAGACGCGCAACGCCTGGGCTTATCGCAGCTTTATCAGTTGAAAGGCCGTGTTGGTCGCTCAACCGAGCAGGCATATGCGCTGTTTATGTTTCCCGAACATGTTCCGCTTACTGAAGAGGCGCTTGCGCGTTTAACAGCACTGAAAGAGTTTCAAGAATTAGGAAGCGGCATGCGCATTGCGATGCGCGATTTGGAAATTCGCGGTGCCGGCAGCATTCTTGGTGCCGAGCAGAGCGGCAACTTATCGCAGGTTGGCTTCGATTTGTTCGCGCAAATGCTGCAAGAGGCTTTGCGGGTGCAGCAAGCAGGGGAAGATGCTGGGCAGCGTGCTGATGGTGCGGGCGCTGGCGGTGATGGTGCTGGCGGTGGCGCGACTGCTGCTGGTGCAGATGGTGTGATGGATGTAACCGTTAATATACCTGGTAGTGCGCTTTTAAGCGAAGAGTATATTCCCGATATCGACGAGCGCGTTATGTGGTACAGGCGCTTGGCGTGCGCGCCTACGCTTGAGTTTATCGACAAGCTGTCGCACGAGCTTGCGTGCAAACACCCCGACATGCCTGATGAAGCGCGTGCGTTGTTCGCACGTGCGCGCATAAAAGTGCTGGCGAATGACGCGAATATCAAAAGCGTTATTGTGAGCGAGGGCTTGCTTATCGTTGATCCTGTGCGCGTACCTGCGCCGCTTATGGCAGACATTCGCCGTGCGCGCGGGCGTGTTGTGGGGTCGAAATTGCGCTTGCCTTTGCGATATTTTACGCTCAACGGCGCTGCGGAAGACGACATTTCTGCTGATAAACTTGTGTTTACAATAGAAAACTTCATGCGCCTGTTGTGCGAGCCGTCCGCGTAGGGCACATAGTTCGTTTGATACGCGTTTTGTCGGGAACAGATCTTG
>CAMPNZ010000067.1 GCA_946892075.1 uncultured Coriobacteriales bacterium | reverse complement strand
ATCAAGCGGAATAGCGCCTAAGAGGATTACGGTTCGTTCGCGCTGTTCCGCTTGATGTGAACCAGTACCATTCTATTGACGTCATAAGGCAAGGCATCGAAGCGCGCGGGTGGAAGCTTGGTGCTTGTTGGTGCATGGGTTCGACGCTTGACGATTTAGTGCAAAGCGTCCATGCTTCGTGCAATATCGTGCTCAGTTACAGTGCCTTGCCGCTTGCTCGCCTTATGAAGCAGCGTTACGGAATTCCGTATGTGTGGGCGCAATGTAGTGGAAAACAATCGTTCGACCAGCTTATGAACGCGCTTACCCAACATTACGAACAAAATACGCTTGCCACGATACAGCCTCTCTGCGAAGAGCAATCGGCGTGTACGGATCATGTGCAGCAACCATCTTCGCTCAAGGCGCTTATCATAGCCGACCAAGTGGTAGCTCACAGTATGCGCTGTTCTCTTCGTAGTGATTTTGGCATCTCAACCTGCGATAGTGCAACCTTTTTCTCTACCGATGCAGAGGGCATGCAGAAGCACGATATTGGCCATATTTGTGAAAAGGATGCAATTGATATTGTGTCATCGCGCCGCTATGATGTAATAGTTAGTGACGGTTTACTAAGGCCTTATTGTAATAAAGATGCCCATTTCATCGAAGTACCTCACTTAGCAGTTTCTGGCCGTTTATCGTGGCCAAAAACACAATGTCCCTATGGCGATAGCTTTTCACAGGAAGTTTCGCGTGTTCTTGAAGGGAGCTCACGTGGTAGATCAAAATAATCTCATTTCCAAAAACGGTAAGCCGCAGTTGTTGTCTAAACGCGCTTGGTTTTTAGTGCCGATGGCTATTATTCTATGCGTCGTGTTTGTGCTGTCGCTTTGTTTAGGCCGGTACCATGCGCTTCCTCACGAAGTAGTGTCAGTGCTGTTCGGCCATGCAATTGGCAATCCAAGTGATGCTGCACTTGATAATGTTATTTTCAGCGTTCGCATGCCTCGAATTGTTATGGCAATGCTCGTGGGAGCTGCATTATCGCAAGCTGGAGCAGCGTATCAAGCAGTATTCAGCAATCCGCTGGTGTCTTCGGATATTTTAGGCGTATCATCAGGTGCAAGTTTTGGCGCTGCATTAGGCATTTTGTTTAGCGGAACCGCTCTTGCTGTTGAAGGGCTCGCATTGTTCTTTGGTCTTATTGCCGTGGGTTTAGTTATTCTACTTGGTCGCGTTCGCCAAAAAACGCAATTGTATATGCTTGTTTTAGCAGGCGTTATTGTGAGCTCTCTGTTTGCGGCTATGGTTTCGCTTATCAAATACGTAAGCGATCCTTATGATCAGCTGCCTGCCATTACAACGTGGCTGATGGGGTCACTTTCGTCGTCGTCATACGCGGGCGTTCAACTTACCTGCGCTGTTGTTATACCGTGTTCGCTTTTATTGTGGGCTTTGCGCTGGAAGTTAAATTTGCTTTCTTTAGATGAAGAAGAGGCCGCTTCCCTTGGCATTGACGTAAGCAAAATGCGCATTTTTACGCTGCTTATTGCTACGCTTATGACGGTTGTTACCGTGTCATTGTGTGGCGTTGTTGGTTGGATTGGCCTGGTTATCCCGCATATTGGCCGTATGATTGTTGGAAACGATCACCGCTTATTGGTTCCAGCTACGCTGTTGCTAGGCGCGGCGTATTTGCTGCTTATTGATGATGTGGCACGCAGTGTTACCAGTTCAGAAATACCATTATCGATTTTAACGGCAGTTATAGGCGCGCCATTTTTCGCGTGGATACTTCGTAGAACTAAAGGATGTGCGCAATGAAAGTAGAAATAAAAGACGCTGCATTTGGGTATAAAAAGTACAATTTATTTGAGCATCTTAATGTTGTAGTTCCTGCTCAAAGTGTGCTTACTATTTTAGGGCCAAACGGAGTAGGAAAAACGACGCTTCTACGTTGCATGATGGGCTTTTTACCGTGGCGCGAAGGTGCAACGTATTTTAACGATAAGCCGCTTTCGTCCTATTCGCATCGCGAGTTGTGGTCGCATATGAGCTATGTGCCACAAGCAAAACAAAGCCCCTTTGGGTATAGCGTTCTTGATACCGTTGTTATGGGATTAAATGCCACAGCAGGAGTTTTTTCAACGCCGTCAAAAGACGATTACGAGAAAGCGCTTGAAACGCTTGATTGGTTAGGCATTTCTGATATTGCGCGTTCCAATTGTAATGAAATTAGCGGCGGACAGTTGCAAATGACGCTTATTGCGCGGGCGCTTGTTAGCAAGCCTGAAGTGCTTATACTCGATGAACCTGAATCGAATTTGGATATGCGCAACCAGTTGCTTGTTATGGATGCGATAAAGCGCGTGACAGCTTCACGTTCTACTACCTGCATTATCAATACACATTTTCCGGAACACGCGTTTATGGTATCTGATAACACGCTTTTTGTTGGCCATGAAAACGTACGTTTACATGGTGAAACGCTAACTGTTATAAACGAGGAAAATATTCGTCGCTTTTATGGCGTGAATGCCCGCATTGTGGATGTGTCAGTTGCTGATGCTACGCGTGAAGAAGCACCTCATGCGCAAAGCGAAACGCCTGATGCGGAGGATGTACGTGTGAGTGCTACAAGCGAAAAGCACGCTGTTCTTGATGACGCTAACAATGTTCATGAAAGTAATGGTTGCGCTGGTGAAGGGAAGAGTGTCGAGCACTCATCATGTGCAGCAGCGGCATCGGTAGGTGCTGCTAATACGCATACTCATGAGCGTTGCGTGTTTCCGTACGCACTGGCGCAATCGTAGCGCACGTTTTGCGTGGAACCGTGGCACCCACTTACGCTCGCCAAAAGTCGCGGATGATGTCGTTTTTGTTGTCCACATTTACTCTCACGCTTTTAATAAGTATTCTTAAGAGCGTAAAAGTAAGGTGATTATATGAAACGATTTGATATTTTAGATTCACTTGTAAAACAAGGTAATGGATATTTGTGCACTTCACAGGCATTAAAGCACGGTGTATCTAAGCCAACAATGGCACATTATGTTCGTAAGCGTAATATGGAGCGTGTTGCGCATGGCGTATACCTTGCTGAAGATGCATGGCCTGATACCTTGTATCAGCTTCATCTATCTAATTCTCGTATCATTTTTTCGCATGAAACAGCGCTTATGCTACATGGGCTTACAGAGCGCGAGCCACATACTGCGTACGTAACAGTATGTGCTGGATATAATGCAACACACCTGCGTAAGAAAGGCATCCAAGTTTATCAGGACAACCCAAACACTTATCAAGTTGGGATAGCTAACGTAAAAACTTTTTTTGGAAATACTGTTCTTGCATATGATATGGAGCGAACTATTTGTGATATTATTCGTTCAAAAAAAACGATGGATATTCAGGTATTTCGATATGCTATGAGGGAATATATGATGAGTGCTCACAAAAATTTACCTCAGCTGGCAAGGTATGCAAGGCTGTTTCATATTGAGCCAACGGTGCGGTTATATACCGAGGTCTTATTATGATTAAAACAGCAACGCAGCTGAAAGCAAAGATTAAACGTCTTTCTTATGGCGATAGTACCAAAGCGCACCCAATTACGCGCGCCAAAAGTCGCGAATGATGTCGTTTTTGTTGTCCACATTTACTTTCGCAATGATGTTATGCACGTGCTTTTTCACGGTGCTCAGCGCCAAATGCATGCTCGATGCCATCTGCGAATTGTCGCTTCCCATTAAAATCATGCGCAAAATTTCGCCTTCGCGCGCAGACAGGTTATATTTCGCGCAGTACGAAGGCAGCAAGTTGTCAATATTTTTGATCGAGCGATCGGTTGAAGGCAGCGGCGCCTTATTGAAATGAACGCTAATCGTGCGGCACGCATCGATACTGAGCATAATAGCAAACCAGATAAACAGCATATTTTCGGCAATGCTGCGCTCTGCAAAAAACCAAAATGGAGCAATTGATTTTTCAAAATCGTATGGGTTTGTAAATAGTTGGAAAATGGCGTTTTCGCTTACAATACCAATAGTAATAAGTATTGCTACCTGCACATAGAATGGTTTTGGGCGCACTTGAGGCCGATTTTTTGCACTCGTCGAAAAATAATTGTAGAAGTAAAACGCAAAAATAACGGCTAAAAATACGCTTCGATTGATAAAGAATAAGAAAATGCGCAGATGAGGTTCGGTAACAAAAATAAGAACGGCTGCCGACATCGCCACAAACATCACTGTCGGCAGAATTTCTCCCACGGGATTGTACATGCCCGCTTTCTCGCAAAAGTAAAGCCACAGGCTTCCGAAAACAGCTGCGCCGCAGATAATAAACATAACAGGAGAATTTATATCGTAGAAAGCTGCGGGGTCAAGCGACTCGTTATGCACAACAAAATCGTGGTAAAACACGATAGACACGTCGAAGAAATACGCCACAAACATTATCATCCCGTAGGCAAACGATTTGCGGTGCGAAACCAAGAAGCCCGACAAACACGTAGCGGCGGCAAGCGCAGCGAATAACATAATAATGAGGGTGTAAAAGAACAAAATAAATTCCATCATTGCGTACACCCTTTCTTATAAAAGAAATTTCGTCGTTTCTGAAACTATATACACTATACTGTTTTCAACAGGATTTTCCAAGAGGAGTAGTGCGGTATACCATCTCACTGGTACGGGAGTACTCCTTACTAGCACCATAAATGCACCTTTATATACACCTATAAGTATACTTTTCAATTCACGTACAACTTGTCATGATACAAGTGTCCCCAGACGTTGAGCGCTGCCCGCGGGTGGCGTTTCGCGTTGGAAATAGAAACCGCCTTCACCAGAAGGCATCCATCAATCGCCGATATTTCGGCAGGAAGAAAGGAAGAGATCATGGGTGTAAACATTAGCGGACGCAACTTCTTAAAGCTCCTCGACTACACGCCACAGGAAATTGAGTACCTCCTTGCGCTTTCTAAGAACTTTAAGGATATGAAGCGCGCAGGCGTGCCTCATCGCTATCTTGAAGGCAAGAACATTGTTCTTCTTTTCGAAAAAACTTCTACGCGTACACGCTGCGCTTTTGAAGTAGCAGGCTCCGATTTGGGCATGGGCGTTACCTACCTTGAGCCTGGTTGTTCTCAAATGGGCAAAAAAGAGTCAATCGAAGACACCGCGCGCGTTCTTGGACGAATGTATGACGGTATCGAGTATCGTGGTTTTGCTCAGGAAAAAGTGGAAACGCTGGGCAAATATGCAGGTGTTCCCGTATGGAACGGCCTTACAACCGAATTCCATCCAACACAGATGCTGGCCGACATTCTTACCGTTCGCGAAGAGTTTGGTGATACGCGCGGCCGCAAGCTGACCTTTATGGGCGACGCGGGCAACAACGTTGCAAATTCGCTGATGGTTGTATGCGCTAAGCTGGGCATCGACTTCTGCGCATGCGGTCCTAAAAAGCAAATGCCTGCAGCCGATTTGGTTGAAACATGCAAGAAAATTGCTGCAGAAAACGGCTCAAGCATTCTTCTTACGGAAGATGTTGCTGAAGGTGTTGCTGGCGCAAGCGTGGTATACACCGACATTTGGGTATCAATGGGCGAGCCTGCAGAGCTGTGGGAAGAGCGCATCAAGATTTTGTCTCCGTATCGCGTAACCAGCGACGTTATGGCAAAAGCTGCGCCTGACGCTATCTTTATGCACTGCCTGCCTTCATTCCACGACACCAAAACAACCGTTGGTGCTGAAATTGCTGAGAAATTCGGCGTAACAGAGATGGAAGTAACCGACGAAGTGTTCGAAAGCTCTCGTTCACGCGTGTTCGATGAGGCCGAAAACCGCATGCACACCATTAAAGCTGTTATGTATGCAACCTTGAAATAAGGAGTTCACTATGCCTTATACAAAAGGAGACAAAAATAGCGTGGTAGTTGCGCTGGGCGGCAACGCGCTTGGCAAAACGCCAGAAGAACAGCTTGAGCTGGTGCATAATACCGCGAAGCACATTGTGGATATGGTTGCTGAAGGCATTAACGTTGTTCTTTCGCATGGCAATGGCCCTCAGGTTGGCATTATCAACAACGCGTTTGGCGTGGCATCAAAAGCCGACGACAAAATTCCGTCGATGCCGTTCCCTGAGTGCGGCGCGATGAGCCAAGGCTACATTGGATACCACCTTTCACTTCGCCTAAAATGGCTTGTGAAAGGT
>CAMPNZ010000066.1 GCA_946892075.1 uncultured Coriobacteriales bacterium | reverse complement strand
CATAATGAAGCGCTAGGCGCGATTGCGCACGAACATGGGGCGCTGGTGTGTGTGGATGCGGCGCAAACGGCTGGCGTGCTGCCGCTGAATCATATTGAGGGCGCCGTCGATTTTCTTGCGTTTACCGGGCATAAAAGTTTGTATGGGCCTCAGGGCACCGGCGGGCTGGTGTGTTATGGCAATGCGCTGCCGCACGCGCTGTTTGAAGGTGGTACGGGCACGCGTTCGTTTAGTTTGCGTCAACCGCACGTTATGCCGGAGTATCTGGAAGCGGGAACGCTGAACGCGCACGGCTTGGCAGGCTTGCTTGAGGGTGTGCGTTTTATCGAGCAGCGCGGCATCGGTGCGATACAGGAGCATATAGGCCAGCTGGCGGGTACGTTTCGTGCTAGCATTTCCCCTGTTCAAAAGCTACATTGTGTGGGTGGTGGCAGTGCGTGCGGAACGTGCGGCATTGTTGCTGTTACCTGCGATACCATTGATGCGTCTACGCTGGCGTTTCAGTTGTCGCAGAACTACGATATTGCAACGCGCGCTGGTGCCCATTGCGCGCCGCTGATGCACAAGGCACTGGGCGTGGCGAACGGCATTGTGCGCTTCAGCTTTTCCTCGTTTACGTCGCACGACGACATCGACGCCGCCCTGCGTGCCCTGCACAGCATTGTAGCGGAATAGGGTCGTTGTAACACATTGTTATAGTTGCCTTATACGCGTGCGAAGGTGAACGAACAGCGTCCGCCGCATACAAAAACGTATCTTTTTTCTCATCGTTAAAACAAGAGCTGTCAAGTAAGTTATTTCTGCACATAAACCGTTGTTTCTTGCCTACGCTTTTGCTTCTTGCGTTTCGCATCAAGGCGCTTTACAAGCGTTTCGACTCGTTTATTAGTTTGACTTATGTTAAATATTAAGCTAAGTTAACAAAATACTTATTTTGCGTGGTAAACACGTATATACTGACAAGAGTAAGCAATGGGATACTTTTGGGAGTGTATCATGGGTGAAGAAGGTTTTTCTAATTTATTTGCAAGGAATGGGTTAGGTCGAAGAGAGTTTTTGTTTGGGTCGGTAGCTGCATTAACGGCAGCAAGTTTTGGGCTTGCAGGGTGTTCACAATATCCTGGTTCAAAAAAAGCCAACACAGCCGATCAATCAAAATCTGGCCAAGCTGGCAAAAGCGGTATCACAATTACCGACCAAGCTGGCAAAACGATAACGCTTGACAAAGTTCCCGAGCGTGTTGTTACTACTATCATGCCGCTTCCTTCTATTTTTTACGCTGTTATGGGCGCCGATAACGAAGTCTTAAAAGGCTGCAATCCTGCATCAATGCCTGCATATCGTTCCAGCGTATTAGCAGCAATGTATCCATCGCTTGAGAAAGCAAATACCGATTGGTGTGCGCGCGACTTTAACGTGAATATCGAAGCATTATTGGCGCTTAAGCCCGATGTTGTACTGCAATGGACTTTTATGCCAGAAAGCATTAAAAAGATGGAAGATGCAGGTCTTAAGGTTATAGCACTGAAATATGGTACGGTTGACGACCTTAAAGCGTGGATTACCATTTTAGCAACTATGATGCAAAAGAACGATCGAGTGAAGTTCCTTATTGATTACTACGACAAGCAAATTAGTGAAGTTACTGCTCGTACAAATTCTATTGCTCCTGATAAACGCCCGGTTGCTTTGCATCTGTACGATTCGCTTAAAGTGTTTAGCGGCTTTAGCAATTACTGGATGGAAAACAGCGGCTCAGTTAATCCTGCCAAAGATTTTAAGGAACGTTCTGCGCAAGTAAACATGGAGCAAATTATTAGCTGGCAACCAGAGTTTGTGTATATCAGTAACTTTACTAAAATTCGTCCAAGCGATCTTTACAACAATACGCTTCCTGGCCAAGATTGGTCTCAAATACCTGCTGTTAAACATAAACATGTCTACAAAATTCCTATTGGTGGCTACCGTTGGGATCCTCCATGCATGGAAACTCCGCTTATGGTGAAATGGCTTGCACACCTTCAACATCCTGACATGTTTAAAGACATGAATATGAAAGCAGAGGTTTCCAAGTTCTATAAAGATGTGTATGGATACGCCATCAGTGAGCAGGAATTAAGCACAATGCTTGACCACACAACGGAATAAGTGAAGCTTTGAAATGTGCTACTACCGTTGTGTTGTTAGTGCGTTTAATCAGCGTTTAATCATAGTGTGTTTGTAGAAACGATTTCCAAATACAAGCATCGAGCATTAGGGATTCAGCGAAAAAGGGGAAACGCTGGTGAAACAGCTGGCGAAAACGCTGGTAGAGGATGCACAGTAAAAAGCTCTATGCACGGGTATCGGCATAACCGCTATTCGTTTTATGTATAGAGGTAAGGTTTGGTTTTGTAAGGGGAAGGGTTGGTTAGTATGAAACACCAAAAAACAAATGTGGAACGTCGTGAGTTTTTAGGCCTCTCAGCAGCACTATTGGGAACGGCTGCACTTGGTATAGGCGGGTGTGCATCGCCGTTTTCTAAAAAGTCGGCCAATACTGCAAGCTCTGGTGATAAAGAGGGTATTGTTATTACCGATCAAGCAGGCAGAACAACAACATTCAAAGAAGCACCAAAACGTATTTGTACGTGTATCATTCCGTTACCGTCCATCTTTTTTGCTGTTATGGGCGAAGACAATCCGCTTATCGTAGGGTGTAACCCTGCTTCACTTCCCGTGTATAAACGCGGCACACTTGAAGCAATGTATCCGTCATTAGCGCAAGCGAACACCGATTGGTGCGCACGCGATTTTAACGTAAATATCGAAGCACTGCTAGCGCTAAAGCCTGACGTGGTATTTCAGTGGACGTTTATGCCAGAGAGCATTAAAAAAATGGAAGACGCTGGCTTAAAGGTTATAGCGCTGAAGTACGGAACTGTGGACGATTTGAAGACGTGGATTACCGTGCTTTCTACGCTTATGCAGAAAAAAGAGCGCGGCACAAAGCTTCTTTCTTATTTTGATAAAGAAATTTCGCGCGTTAGTGAGCGCATTGCCAAGGTTCCAAAAAGTGAATGGCCTGTTGCGCTTCATGTAACGAATTCTCTTAAAGTGATGGGCAAAGGCTTTACATCGTATTTGATGGACCAAAGTGGCGCTATCGACCCCACGCGTGACATGGGAGAACGCCAGGTTTCTGTGAATATGGAACAGGTTATGCAATGGAACCCGCAATTTATTTTTGTGGGCAATTTCAATCCTATTAAAGCATCAGATTTTTATAAGAATACCTTCCCCGGGCAAGATTGGTCGCATGTTCCAGCCGTTCAAAATAAGCATGTGTATCGTTTCCCAGTGGGTGGTTTTCCGTGGGATCCGCCGTGCGTTGAAAGCCCGCTTACTGTGAAGTGGCTTGCGCACTTGATGCATCCCGAGCTGTTTAAGGATATGAATATGCGCGCAGAGGTAAGTCAGTTCTACAAAGATATTTACAACTACAATTTAACTGAAGAACAGCTTACGAAACTGCTTGATCATACGCAAGACTAAAGGTGCAGATAGAAGGCATGATAGGCGGATCGGGGCTGAACGTCTATCATGCATTGAGTTCAGACGAGGGTGTTATGAAGAAAATTGCAATTTATGGAAAAGGTGGCATTGGAAAGTCAACGGTTACATCCACGCTTTCTGCATGCATGGCTGATGCGGGAAAGAAAGTAATGCAAATTGGATGCGATCCTAAGGCAGATTCTACCTTTAACCTCTTAAAAGGAAAGCAAATCACGCCTGCAATGGATGTGTTGTTAGCGAATGGTGGTGTTTGTCCGTCGCTTGATTCCGTTGTACAGCTAGGCTACAAGGGCATTGCGTGTGTTGAAGCAGGCGGCCCAACGCCAGGTAGTGGATGCGCAGGTCGCGGCATTGTGAAAACTTTCGACGTGCTTGAAGAATTCGACGCTTTCGGTGTGTATCATCCCGATTACGTGCTGTTCGATGTTCTTGGTGACGTTGTGTGTGGCGGTTTTGCAACGCCCTTGCGCGCAGGCTACGCTGAAGAAGTGGTTATTGTTACTTCTGGCGAAAAAATGGCACTGTATGCGGCCGAAAATATTGCGAAAGCGCTTGATAACTTCGCTTCACGCGGATACGCAAAATTGCGGGGCATTATTCTAAATTGCCGTTCCGTTCCAAATGAAGAGGAGATAGTGCGTAATTTTGCCCAGCGCTTAAACACGGAAATTTTAGGCATTGTGCCGCGTGATGACAATATTCAAAAAGCGGAAGATCAGGGCATGACCGTTGAAGAAATGGACTCTCAGCTGCCTATTTCGCATACCTTCCAAGCAATTGCAAAGAAAATTATGGAAGGCGGGGTGGCGTAATGGCGTGTTGTACAGCAGCTTCTGAAATGCGCATAGAGAGCGTAGTGCGCAGCGCTCCTGTGCCCATAAGCAAGCTAAAAGGGCATACGTTCCAGCAGAAAGCGGGATTATCGAACACTGCACCAGCACATGAGAAGGCAGGCGGCGCTTCGAGCGCAACTTCGAGTGTTGAGCCAGGTGTTTTGCAAGAGATTTCTGCAAAGGGATACGCCTATTATCTTACTCCTTGCGCAGGTGAATGGGGAATTGTGCGCGGCGCGATGGCAGTTCCTGAATCGGTGTTGCTGTTTGTAGCGCCTACGGGTTGTTCTCGGCATGGTTCGGTGTGCGCAATGATGAATGGGTACCGTGAACGCGTGTTTTATCTTGATGCGTCGGAAGAAGACTTGGTAATGGGCACGCATTTAGATGGCTTAGATGCCGTTGTTGATGCGATTATGCAGGGTCTTCCTACAAAGCCGGCTGCCTTTTTCCTGTTTAGCACATGCGTTGATGATTTGCTTGGTTCGGATTATCGTTCCTTAGCGAAAACATTTTCAAAGCGCTATGGCATTCCATTTGTTGATGGGCATATGGATCCTATTTCGCTTACGTCGAGCGCGCCTCCACTGGTAAAATTGCAACGCAGTATTTATGAGTTACTTGAGCAGGTTACCCCAGGTAAACGTGATGAAAGTGCCGTTAATATTATTGGTCCATTTGCGCAGTTAAGCCCCGAAAGCGATTTAATTCACCTGCTTCATGATTGCGGATATACGCGCATTCGACAGCTGCCTTCATGCAAAACATTCGAAGATTTTGCCGCTATGCGAAACAGTGCGCTTAATATTGTGATGCGCGACACCGCCTTGCTTGCTGCGCGTGAAATGGAACACAAACTGGGCATTCCTTTTGTGCATGCACCAGCGTTTGCCTATACGCCAGACGTTGCGCGCGTGTATGATGCGATGGCTGCTCAACTTAAGGTACCGTTTAACTACCAGCCTTTTTTGCATCAGGCGCAACAAACCTGCGAGCAATATAAGCCGCTTCTTCAAGGCAAAAGCATTGGAATTGGCGCCTCGTTGGCGCTTTCTCCTTTCGAGGCTGCTGTTTTGTTCTTAGAAGCAGGCATGGATATTTCTTTCATTATTTGTGCAGGTGCAACTAAACGCGACGAACGTTTCATAGAGATGCTGTGTGCGCATAACCCAAATTTGCCCGTATATCCAGCTATGAATCCAGTAATGTCGCTAGTGTCAGAGCTCAACGATGTTGATGTGGCGTTTGGTTTTGATGCCGCGCGTTTGTGCACGCACGCTGCTCCCGTTCCTTGGGGTGACGACGTGTGTACCTTTGGATTCAGCACTATTCCCGAATTATATGAGGCGGTTTATAAGGCGCTTACAAGCGACCATTCCACTTCCCAAACAAGAGAGATGCTCTATCAAAAGGCGCTGGTCATATGAGTGAAACAACAAAAAACGCGGCTATCAGCGAAACAACAGAACCAAGAACCACTCCTAAGAGTGCACCACGTGAAGAACGTTCCAGAATTACAACGTGGGATACCATCAAATTGCCTAACGCCGAGCACTTTCACTTTGTGCTTCCAACATTTGCAGGCGATTATTCAGGTGCGGCATCGGTGCTCTTTGATTTAGGCGGCACTATCATTTTCCATGATCCAGCAGGCTGTACAAGCAATTTCGTTGGGTACGATGAGCCGCGTTCGTATGCGCATGCTTCACGTGTATTTACATCGGGGCTTGATGATATGCAAGCACTGTTTGGCAAAGATGAAATGCTTATTTCGGCAGCATGCAAAACGCAAGGACGTGTGCGCGGTGATTTTGTTGCGCTGGTTGGATCTCCGAATCCTATGATTTTAGGCACCGATTTTAAGGCTTTGGCGCGCGAGCTTGAGCAGAAAATTGACGTTCCCGTTATCGCATTTCCAACAACGGGAACAAGAACCTACGAGCACGGTGCCATGCTTGCCTATAAGCAGCTGGCAACCCACATTATATTTCCGCGTGCTGACGCGTTGCGTGCGAATGGTTCTTCGCCAGACACAGCGTCTGAACAGCGCGAACGAACCGTAAACCTCTTA
>CAMPNZ010000065.1 GCA_946892075.1 uncultured Coriobacteriales bacterium | reverse complement strand
AGCCTTGTAGATAAGGTCGCCTGCCGTCTTTGACACCACAAGCGTGTCAGCATCGGACGTACCGAACTTAATGTCACCCGCGCCAAGCTCGTTCTTATCGTCTTTTACCGACGTATCTGCTGAAGGAACCAACTTCCAACCAACAAACTTATAGTGATAACCATCTTCCACATAGTCTTGATTCAGAATCTTTGGCACGCGGGCTTTCAGATCCTGGTCATTGGCAAGATAGTAGTCCACAAAATTCTTTGTTTCGCCAATAATAGTGCCCTTGTGCTGGCGCTTTTCGTTATCGTCGGTAATGAAGGTAAGCTTGCGATAATGTCCGTCAAACACCTTAAAGTCGATGGGCAGCTTGTCTTGCGTGGGCTTGTTCTTTCCGTACAGCACGTTGTATATAACCTTAAGCTGCGAATTGAGCATAAATACGTCTTCACTGTCCATGTCGCGGTACTTAATCGTTACCTTAAGCGGCACCAGATAGGTGCCCGCAATCTTGGACTTCGGCGCCTCACCCACAAATTCAACCTTGTACGACTCAATGTTCTCTTTACCAGGTACAACAACACCATTCTTCATAAGCAGATCTTTGAGATCCTTATCATTCTTAATGAAGTCGTTTGGCGATGGCACCGTTGTGTTTTGAATAATGGCCTGATATCCATCGATGGTCTCGGGCTTGGTGTGCGGCTTTTGATGCGCAACAAACTCTTGGAAGGCGTTATTGGATTTCCAGCCGTTTTCGCCAGCCCCCTCTTTCATGCTCTTGATGAGCGTAATACCGTCCATCGATGACTTCGACCAGTCGTTCTCATAACCCGCAAGCTGCGATCCAAGTACTTGCAGGATAGATTGTGTGGTAGTGTCAGTATCTTTAATGGGCACACCATTTTTATCGAGGCGGGAAATGTCCATGCCTTTCTTAATATAGAGCACCTTAGGTCCAGTTGAGCCGTCTGCCCATTTGCGCCCAGGCGCTGGCTTAAAGGACACAACAACTGAATCTTCGGGTATCGTTCCGTCGGTAACCTTGGTTACGATGTAAGGAACCTTCTTATATTGTGCCTCAAAGACGATGTTTTGCTTAGCGTCGAAGGTATAGTTGCGATCAGCTGCGCCAATGGTTACAGGAGTAACACCAGAAGCTGGCGTAACTACTTGCTTCCAACCAGTAAACACGTAGTGATAACCGTTTTCGGTATAGTCTTTACCCGATACCTTCGGAACATCGATAGTGTAGCTAGCACCATCTTTCTTAAAGGTAAGGTATTCAAGTTCGCTTTGCTCAGCACCTTCAGTAGCACCAGATACTTGGCCTGGATCTTCTGTCTTGCCTGTTTCCTGGCCGCTTGCATCTACTACCTTTTGCTTCTTGCTTACAAAGGTAATGGTGGTGTATTGGTCTTTGAGCGTTTGCTCTGTTGGAGCATCCTTCTTTTCAAGAACATCACCAAGCACATGCAAAGCACCCGTGATGTTGTACTCGCGCGTGTGCGTAGTTTCAGCGCTGTCTTTGTATTTGACGGTTACTTTGATAGGCACGGTAAGGTTTGCAGCAGCATCGGTTGAAGGAGCCTTTACGTATTCAGCGGTAATGCTTTCTACAGTAGAAGTCTCACTTGGAACAAAGGCATCTTTGTTTTGTACGAAGTCAAGTGCCGCAGGTGCTTCGGTGCCTTTGATGATGGTCTTTTCTACGCCACCAACAGGATCAGTATACGCTGTTTGATGTGCAACAAACTCTTGGAAGGCGTTATTAGACTTCCATGCATCATCTGCAGTACCTGGAGCTAAGCCAGCACCATGTTTCTGCATGCTGTCAATCTGGTCAATGCCTTCCATGGACGATTTGGTCCAGTCGCCCGTATAGCCATACAGCTGATTGCCAAGCCAGGCAAGAATGCTTTGCTTTTCATCTGTAACAGGTTTTCCGTGCTGGTCAATCTTTGAGATGTCTACACCTTTCTTGATGTAGAGCACCTTAGGACCAGTCTTTCCATCTTTCCACGCACGACCAGCGGCAGGCTTAAACGATACCACCACGCTATCAGGTGGAACAGTACCGTCATCGCTCTTTTCTACAACGTAGGGAACCTTTTTGTATTGTGCCTCGTAGATAGCATTTTCTTGCGCATCGAAACTAAGCGTACGCTGGTCGGCATTCAGCAATACATCTTGCGCATGAGCACCACTTTGTACTTTCTTCCAACCCGTAAATACATAGTGATATCCATTAGCCTCGTAATCTTTACCTGCAACTTGCGGGATGGTAATTGTGTAGTTGGCATCATCTTTTTTGTACGCCAGATATTGAAGCTCGCTTTGCTCGGTGCCTTCAGTAGCGCCTGATACCTGACCAGGCTCTTCTTTCTGGCCTGTTTCCTGACCGCTTGCATCTACAACAGGAGCTTTCTTGCTTACAAAGGTAATGGTGGTGTATTTGCTGGTGAGCTCAGGATCTGCTGGAGCATTCTTCTTTTCGAGAACGTCACCAAGCACGTGCAAAGCGCCCGTGATGTTGTACTCGCGCGTGTGCGTAGCTTCAGCGCTATCTTTGTATTTGACGGTTACTTTGATAGGTACCGTGAGGTTTGCAACAGCATCAGTTGAAGGCGCCTTTACGTATTCAGCGGTAATGCTTTCAAATGGAGTACCATCAGCAGGCTTAAAGAGGTCTGCATTCTTTACAAAGTCAATCGCCGCAGGTGCCGCAGTACCTTGGATGATGGTCTTTTCTACGCCTCCAACAGGATCAGTATACTGTGTTTGATGCGCAACAAACTCTTGGAAGGCGTTATTTGACTTCCATGCTTCATCTGCAGTACCTGGAGCTAAGCCAGCACCATGTTTCTGCATACTGTCAATCTGGTTAATACCTTCCATAGACGACTTCGTCCAGTCGCCCGTATAGCCATACAGCTGCTTGCCAAGCCAGGCAAGAATACTCTGGTTTTGATCGGTAACAGGTTTTCCGTGTTCATCAATCTTTGAGATGTCTACACCCTTCTTGATGTAGAGCACCTTAGGACCAGTCTTTCCATCTTTCCACGCGCGTCCTGCGGCTGGCTTAAACGATACAACCACGCTATCAGGTGGAACGGTACCGTCATCGCTCTTTTCTACAACGTAGGGCACTTTCTCATACATTGCCACATAGGCGGCATTGTCAGTAGGTTTAATGTCTTTGTAGTGGTCTTTTGCTTCAATATCAGGCTTAAAGTTCTTCCACTTAAAGTCGGCTGGCAAGGTATCGGGCGCAGCAGACCCTGCGGACGTTCCGTCCACTTTCTTCCAACCGCGGAACACGTAGTGATATCCTTTGGCTTCAAAGTCGTGTCCAGCAGCTAAAGGCACATCAAGCTTATAGGTATCAACAGGTGCAGCGGCAGTTCCAGCGTACACATACGCCGCAAGCGTTTCGTAGTCGCCTTCGGTTTTGGCCGTTTCACGACCCGTCATAATACCATTGGCGGTTCGAGACTTAAACGTATATTTCTTGTAGTGTGCGGCAACAACGTCAGCATTATATTTACTCAGTTCGCCTTGCAGGAACGAGCGCGGCATAACGGTATAGAAGTAAGGTACTTTTTTGTGTACACGTTGACCAGCTCTACCTGCAATAACTTCGATAAACACTTTGTGTTCGCCCGGAGTTGTGGAATCAAGGTTTGCTACAGGATTACCCTTTTCATCCAAGAAACGATACTCCGCAAGCTCACCAGGCAAATTGTCTGCTTTATTCTTGTAAGCGGTATAGTTCTTGATGAGATTCTTCGCGCTTTCGCCGTCCTTCAGCACTGATTCATCAGGCAAAATGTAGCGATGCTCGGCTGCGATAGGATCAATCATCACAAAATGCTTTACATACGAGCGGTCTTTGCTGTCGCGCCCTTTAAACTCAAAGTCGCCCTTTTCTTCAAAGCCTTTATCGGGAACAGCAGTAGGGGCTTCAATTACGTTGTCTTTATACTTGTCTACTACCACGACATTGGTAAGCGTATCAAGTGTTTCGGTTTTTGTGCCACCGTGCCCATCGGAAATTTGACGCGACAAGCGGCCGTTTTGGTCGGCGGAATAGGTAACCTTGTAGTAGCCCTTGGGCGCCTCGGTTGTGCTATCGCCACCAACAAAAGCAATCTGCGTTTTAGTAAAGTGAGCGGTATACACTACCTTGTAGGGGAATTCTTCAGAAAAAACTGGCAAACGATTAACGCCGTTCACCGTCGGGTCGCCTGCTGCATACACCACTTTTGATGTCCAGCCAGTAAACGTATAACCCTCTTTTGCATGCGGAACGGGCAAAGGAGCCTCAAAGGCTTTCGTGCCTTTTACAATATCGAAGGTCAAACCGCCGGTAGGATTCTGCGTATCGCCCGTAACTGTGCCATCATATGGAGACAAATCGCCTCCCGCAACTTTGGAAATGTTGGACTTAACCTTGCCATTTTCCATTGTTAGTTCTGTTGTCTGCGTATCAAATTGCACACGAGAATAATTGGCTGGTGTTACCTGTGCATCGTCCTTGCGCTTGAGAATGCGCACGTCGTCGTAGATGAACTCGACCGAATAGTTACCGTTTGCATCAGGCTTGATGTAGGTTTCTTTATTTTTCGAATCGGTAAAATTCAGCTGGCGCGCAAGCGGCTTGTCATTTGGCAAGCGATAGCCTGGTATTACTTTCGCATGAGCCACGTCGTATTCAAGCTTATTTGACACAAACACCTCAGGAGTTGCAAGTTCATTCCCTGCTGCATCTTTATAGTGCACCGTATAGCGGCGTGTTGCATACGGTGTATAAATAAATTCAGCATGATTTTTGGCTTTATCGCTGCTTACCACAAACGTTGAATACGTATGGTCGGGGTAATAGTTGTCATTGCGATATGCCGCTTCCGCCGCATAGCTGGAGCGTGGGCGCAAATTCGAAAGGGTAACCACCTGCTCATCGGCGACCATTTTTTTAAGAAGCTCGGTGTTGTTAGCGTTTTTAGCTTGGTTGTATTGCTGGGCGGTATAGCCCGGGCGCAAAAAGATATGCGAAACGGTGCCTTCAACGCGCTTATCTTCAATCCACTGAGCTTTAATCTTCAAATCTTCAAGAATGGGAGACGTAAACGCAAACGGCAACCACTGCTCGGTTCCGTCTGCCCTTGTGTATTTTTGTAGCCAACCGTTGAATATATAACCATCGCGCGGGCTTGGCTTGGGGAAACGACCTTGCGAGGACGGGTCGCTGCCATCCTGTACTTTTTCAGATGGCGTTTTGGCATATTCTCCATGCTTTACCTTCACCAGTGTATGTTCACGTGCATCTGGGCGCGCCATGTCAACATCTATGGTGTGAGTCGTGTCAACACGCTTCCAGCTTGCATAGAGCGTAATGCCGCCTGTTTCAAGCGGAATATTGCCAAGCACTTTTGCAATTTCTTCGGGAGATTTCTTAAGAAGATCCGCTAGTTCTTGAGCAGTATAGGCAGTGCCATCTTCTTTGCGAGGCGCCAGTTTTTGAGTGCCTGCAGGGTCAAGCGACCAGCCCGCAAACTCATAGTCTTCGGGAAGGCTGTCGGGGCGCTTGAAGGTATAGGGTTTGCCGCCGATGGTAAAGGTGTAGCTGCTGGCAAATTGCTTGCCTTTAGCTGGATCATTCTTTTTAACAGCATCGTTATAGTCTGTCGCAAATTTTTTGAGGTTGGTGTTGTAGGGCTCTTGTGTGCTTGCCTGCTTGCCATCTGCATTTTGTATGGGTGTTACTTGGTCAACGGCAAAGTTTACGGACGCTTTTTTGCGTCTGTAGCGAAAGCACAGGTAGCCATTCTGGCCCCATTGTGTACCATCAAGTTTATCTACATTGGGATCGTGGTCGCTATCATCGCTAATTGTGTCGGTAGGCCACATGTAAACAAACTTCAGACGTGGAAATTTCTTCGCGACCCACGTTTCAAATTCCTCGTCATCATAATCGGGTAAATCCTCGTCGTTATGATCTTTGTTCCACTCATCTTGCAGATAATCTTGTATCTTATCGTAGTAGTCATATTTTTCTAGCTTTTCCTGTTTTTGCTTTGCATCATCAGGCACAACCTCGTAGCCCTCAATAGTAGGCGCGGAAAAATCATAATCATTATAATAACCTCCATTTGTATCGTATTTCGTGTAGCTAAGCTCAGATAGCGCATATTCGCGGTTGCCATCATCGTTTCTGCGCGCAGATTCTTCGGTTTCAAGCTTAATCAAAGTATGTATGGGTTGTGTGTTGCTTACTGCAGTTGCATCGGGAACAAGGACGCGCTGATACGGATTAAGCTTTTCTCCAAAAAGGCGGATATTGTTCTGCGAAAAAGCACCGCTGCCTTTAGGTTGGGGTGCTATAAAGTGCTTAACGTCAAAGCGGTATGGGGGCGTGTCTATAAAGAAGACTTTTCCAGCGTCGTTTGCAACTCTCCAACCTAAACCACACAAAGGTGTGCTGTCGTCTGCTGTTTGATACCGTTTTGTTTCGGTATCTGTAGGAAAACCGCTTGTGTAGTGAATGGTTTGTCCAAAGCGATAAGTAACTTTATAGAGTTTGCTCTTATCGGTATCGTTATATTCCTTACCACCTTTTGTAATGGTAATGTGGTTAACCGTATCAAACAGTTTTTTACTTGTGCCATCCTTCACGATATCGGGGTTTGCAAAAATAAGCTCGTACACGCGCCTGTTAAACACCTTGTTCACCACGGTGGTGCCGTCGGGGCGAATTTTGGTAAGCGGGCGCGTTTTCGTAGCGCCAAAATACTCGGGCTCTTCAACGTTGTTCAGCGCTTTTGTTCTTGCTTCACTTACTTTATCTTCCATGAAGTACTTATCGAAGTCTGTTTGATTTTCGATATTTCCGCGCAAGTTCTTATCTGGCCAGGCAAGATGTGCTATTTGATCATCGGTTAAGTTCAAATCAGTATCCTGGATGGTGCCGTCACTCTTACCCGTTTTTTGCACCTGACCAATAAAGTCGTAGTTATCCATATTGGTAGGGTCTTCAGGTTTTGGCAAGTCGGCTTTTTGCACCCAGATATTGATGTGATACTGTGCGTGCTCTGACGCTGGCTTCCAATGCGCAACAAAATGCACGTTAGCATCAGGCATGCTTTGTATAAACGTTGCCTGAGGATTTTTATTCGGCGTAGCTGAATTATACGACGGAACAGACGATCCACCAGCACCTAAGGGTGCCTGCTTGATAGCCCCCGTATCGCACGTCCATCCATCAAATACGTATCCTTTACGTGTAGGCTCTGGAACAGCA
>CAMPNZ010000064.1 GCA_946892075.1 uncultured Coriobacteriales bacterium | reverse complement strand
GTAGATAAGCGGGAACACAATCAAAAACGACAAGTAAATGGTAAGCAGCTGATTTCCAACCCAGATAAGAAGCATGATGATAATGGCAACCACTGGAATGGTGCGCAACAGCGACACCAAGGGGTCAAGAAATGCGCGCACCAGCGCCACTTTGTAGGCGGCCGCTGATAGCAAAATGCCTGTACAACACGACAGCAGAAAGCCAAGCGCGATACGCCCAAACGACGCCAGCGCAATAACCCAAAAACCCGGCTTCGCAGCTTCTGTGAACAGTGACGCCACCACACTTATTGGGCCCGCAATGACAAGCCGATTGTTAATTGCCATGTCAAGAACGTGCCACACCACAATCCAAAAGACGATAACACCAAAGCGTTTCATGAACGCGAGCATGTTTTCTTTCGTGAAAGCGCGCGTGAACGTGCCACGTTTATCCTGTTCATCTGGATTATTGGGAGCGCCAGCTTCTACGGAAACAGGCGCGGCGTGCTGCTGACACGCTTCATCCGAACGCTCACATAAGCCCTGATTGTGCATCACGCGTTCGTACTGCTCACGCGGCACGCCTATCGCGTCCATAATGTTGGCAATCAGAGAAGCTTGCAGGCCTTTTCGTTGTGCGGTGCGCATCATGGCGCCCAAACTTGCATCGTCAATCCCCTCGCTGCGAATGCGGTTTGACATCATCACCAATTTTTCTTGAGGAACACCAGCCTGCTTTGCTGCTTGTGCAATGTTCATAACAACCAGCGCACCTTAGGCTTCACCGAGCATGCCTGATGGCGGCAGGTAGTAAAATCCGTCATCGGGAATAGCGCCACCCACCGATTCAGGATCAGCGTCGTAGAGCTGCTCAACAAAACCGCTCATCGCAGTGCGCATTTTCGTTCCTGTAATGCAACAAATTGCCAAATGCGGAAACGCATCAAGCGCCACAGCGTTGTTCAAAAAACTGCCAAGTTCTTCTTGCAGCGCTGCTGCCTTGCGATAATTTTGCTTGGTCCACTCAACCGAGCTTTTCATAAGCGTTAAGTACTCAATTACGGCCTGTTCGTGTTCGTGCAGGAACTTTTTGTTGACAATTGTGGTAGTCATAACAGCTTGTGCGCCATTATCAGCAAACGCTGCATCCCACTCTTTTGTGATGTCAATGGGAACATACAGGGGGTTTACCAGCAGTTTTGACAAGGAGATAAAAGGCTGCGGCAACAGAGCAATAGAGTTCGGCTTTTCTTGCAACAAGTTTAGAATTTCAAACGGCGTCGACTTAAATTCCAAGTTGAAAGCATCTGACATGTTCTTCTTTTTCAGAAGCGCGCGGATGGTGTATTCGGGTGTGCCGCCAGCGCCGTAGGCATAGACGGTACGTCCGCGCAGGTCATCCATGGTTTTTATGCTTGCGTCGGTGGTCATGACATATAGAACGCCCAGGTTGTTGATGCACATAAGCACATATTCGTTTTTCAGCTCGTGGTTGTTGTACAAAATAGGACCAATGTTTGATGGCAGCGTTGCTATATCGAAGTCGCCGTTATTAAGCCTGGCAGACAAGCCAATATAGTCAACGGCGTTAAATTCAAACGTGAAGTTGTTTTTTGTTTTGTGATTTTTTGCTGCCAACAGGAATTGCGATAAGCCCATCGAAGGCGGCCCCATAATAAGACCCGTACGAACAGTGCACAAGTCGGGTGAACCCCACAGCTCGCGTTTTTCGGGTGTAGCACTAAGTACCGGCTTGCCTGAAGCACCTGTGCCAGGCGCGCCCCCTTGGCTGCATGCTGACAAACTCGCAGCGCTTATACCAGCGCAAGCAATACTTCCCGCAATGAATTTTCTTCTTGAAACGTTTCGCATACTGTCTCCTTTTCTGATGAGCAATACCTGCGTTGAATGGACACGCTGTGCACGCTATCTGCCGTTTTTAGTAAAACATGCCAAGCATGCACACGAACAAGCGACGTGCGACTTGTGTACATAAGTATCGCTCCGAGCTCTATTTGTTATCTTCATATAACAAAATAAAAGCTTTTTGGGAAAAAAGATGTTGCAGCTGCAACATAATACAAATTTTTTTACACAAATATGCACAATCCAGAAAACGAAGCTACCATGCACGTACCTGAGTGCGCTGCTGCACACGAGTACTAAAATGCCTACCAGCACGCTGTCAGCTACGCGAATACGCTGCCCATGAACGAGCACGCAAGCCTACTCCGGCGCACACAACACACGCGCATTGCCCATGAACGCACAGCGCCCCTGCACATGTTCGCGATACACGCGCAGCTATTCTTCAAGAAATGAACGGTCTTTCAGGTAAATTACATTATCGACAGTTTCGATAATCCCCTGTTCAGAAAGTGTTTTCAGCTCACGATACAGCGTTGTTCTATCAACGCCAAGCAAGCGCGCAAGCCCCGACTTTTCAATAGCTCCCAAGGGCAACTGGCGCGTGGTACTGGTTTCCTGGGCGTTCGTCAGCAAAAACAGCTTAATACGTTCACGCAGGCGTTTGCGGGCAAGCATTTGCATTTTTGAATTGAGCAACACATTTTTCCGAGACAACATAACAATAATGTTGCGCATCAGCATGCACACTTCCCTGCCGCCATGCTGGGTGCCGTAGTCCATCATTTTTTGGATGTCAAGCCAAATAATGCGACAGGGTTCAATTGCTTCTACCTGCACTAAACTACTCACTTGCGCACCGGCAATCGCCTCGCCAAAAACGCCACCTTTTCCCATTTCAGCAATGGTTGTTGGATTACCCGATTCGTCATAAAAATCGAGGCGCAGAACGCCAGAAATAATAATTCCCGCGTTGCGAATTTTTTCGTTCAAGCAAATAAGCAGCTCGCCTTTGTCGTAGCTTTTAGTGTAGGCGTTACACGCTTGTTCAATTTCAACGAGCGCCTCGCGCGAAAGACCCTTACATAAACTGCTGTTTGCTAAAATTTCAAAGGCTGATTCTTCCATGTGATCATCCTTACGTGTAGAAGCGCGCAGCAGCACGAACGCGTACGCTTGATTGATTGCTGTTGTGTGAAACCGTCGCGCGCTTTTTTGTCATGTGTCGGGTATATTATAACCCGAAACGCGTGCGGATTTTGTGTTTTATCTCAATGTGGTGCGATGCGGGAATTTTGCTTTTATCCGCAGCATATACACCACATCCAACAAGCACATTGAGCAATTTTCTGGTAGTATTGCCCCATATTTGTAGTTTGTTAAAGCACGGGTCTTCGGCGGCGCTTGAATGCGCAATACCGCCTTCGCGGGCTCCTGAAACGTGAAACGGGAACGTGAGCGGGCGTGAGTGCGAAAGCGATGGTAGCGGTAACGGGTGCAGGTACGGATGCGGGAGTGTGCGGATGCGGGAACGTGAACGGGCTCCTGAAATACATTACTGAACAGGATGTACGTTCATAATTGTTGACCAGAGTCATCGAAAGTCTTCAAGCGTTGTCAAGAAAGTGTGCAAGATGATACCAGATAGCGGCCTGTTTAACCTATGCGCACACATCGTGCTTGCCGCACTGTTGGCATGGGTGCTGTTCCGCGTGCACATGCCTGCTGGCATACTTGTGGGCGTGTTTGTGGCGTTTGCCTGCGTCAACTGCGCTTTTGAACCGCTCAGCTTACCCGATACGCTGCGTGTCGTGATTCAAATTCTTGCTGGTAGCTGCGTAGGATGCTCGCTTACACAGCGCGATTTGGTGCATATTCCCCACCTCGTAAAGCCCCTTACTATTATGTTGACGTCGTGTTTTGCAATTATGCTGATAGGCGCCGTTTGTATTTCTGCACTAACGAAGTGTGATATGCTCACAGCGCTGATGTGCGCTGTCCCGGGAGGTATCAACGACACGCCTGTTGTGGCCATAGACATGGGAGCCGATGGCATTACCGTTACGATATTGCAACTGGTGCGCCAGATAGTTGGAGTGGCAGTGTTCCCAGCTGTGATTCACGTGCTTGATGTGAAAAGCAATGAACGCCCGAATGTTTCAGGGGAAGAGCTCGCCGCACCCCGCGCCCGCGCGCAGCATACGCAAGATACCCAACGCGCGCAGCACACGCCAGACACGCACTGTCAAACTTCTTATCTCCAAACACCGCCCCACTCGCGCGATACACGCCTGCTTGGTGCGAGGACGCTTGCTGCACTGGTGGTAGCGGGCATATGCGGACTGGCTGGATACGCAACGCACATTCCAGGAATGATATTTACGCTGGTTGTAACAGGTGTGCTGACCTTAAAACTGGGAGCGAATTTCGCGTATAGCCCACGTAGCATAAAACGCTTAGTGCAGGTGCTTTCAGGCGCTTATCTGGGAAGTCTTATCACGCCCGATAAATTGCTTTGCTTGCTTGAACTGGTGCTGCCGGCGCTTGTTATTGTGGCGCTGTACACGCTGAACTGCTTTATAACAGGTGCTGTGCATAAACGCTTGTGCGGTTACACATCTGCCGAAGGAAGAATGATGAGCATTCCTGCTGGAGCAAGCGATATGATACTAATTCTTGATGATATGCGGATACAAAATAACGATATCGTCATTGTTCATGCGGTGCGCGCGGCGGCCGTAGCGGCGCTCTTTCCCCAGATAGTGAACCTGTTATGCTTCGGGGCGCGGGCGATAGGTTTGTAAGTTCTAAAAGTTGAAACGAGGCAAACTGCATCTTGTGGGATGGCTTGCACCTTGTCGGATGGCTTGCACCTTATGGGATGACTCGCACCTTGTGGGATGGCTTGCATCTTGTGGGATAGCTTGCACCTTGTAAGGCAGTTTGCACGTAAACACCATTCCCACGCGTGGACACGTTCCCCACCTACATTCCCTTCACAATTCCCATCTGTCCGGGCATTCAACAGAAAAATTTCCCTCGTTTTTGAACGTCTTTATGCGCACTAATTCTGCACGCTATCAATGCAAAAATGGCGTATGAACTGGGGTCTAAATGCATATTATATATATCATAAAACCCGGTAATAACTTTTTCAGATAACAACTGTTAATATTTACGAATAAGCAAAACTATTGCTATCAGCTAGCTAAACCTTTAGGCTTGCACAAGCAAGTTCGAACCATTGCCACACTGCTTATCTCAAACACGTGCAGGGAAGGGTACGTGTTTCAGGGAAGCAGACTGAAAACGCACACACTACTGAGGAAGGTAATTATTATGACCTACGAAATTTCACGCCGTAACTTCTTTAAGTTTGCTGCCTTTGGCATTGGCGGTGCAACATTGGCCGCAGCATCGCTTACCGGATGCGCGCAAGGCGGCAAGTCGGGCGCTAAGGACGACAAAACAGTAAGCGTTGCATGCTCGCCCACGCCTCATGCCGAAATCTTGAACGGCGTTGTTGCAGGCGTTCTTGCAAAACAAGGCTACAAGCTGGTCGTTCGCGAATTTAACGACTACGTGCAGCCCAATGTAGTTACTGAAGAGGGCGAAGTTGACGCCAACTACTACCAGCACATCCCCTATTTGGACGACTTCAACGCAAAGAAGGGAACACATCTTGTGCCGCTTTCGGCTGTTCACTTCGAGCCGTTTGGTTTTTATCCAGGAACGAAGAAATCGTTTAGTGAAATCGCAAAGGGTGACAAAATTTCTATCCCAAGCGATGCAACCAACGAAGGTCGTGCGCTGCTGTTGTTGCAGGAAGCTGGCTTGATTAAGATTGATCCAAAAGCAGGCGTAAAGGCAACGAAAAACGACGTTATCGAGAACCCGCATAACATTCAACTGGTGGAGCTGGAAGCTGCGCAAACATCGCGTTCAATCAAGGACGTTGCGTTTGCAGGCATAAACGCTAACTTTGCTATTGATGCTGGTCTGAAAGTTGGTAAAGATTCCATTGCACTTGAGGACGCAAAAGGCAAAGCTGCGCAAACGTATGCCAACATTTTGGTAGTAAAGAAAGGCAACGAAACGCTCGACAAAATTAAAGCGCTGAATGCTGCACTTACCAGCGACGAAACGCGCAAGTTCATCACGGAACACTTCAAGGGCGGCGTGCTTCCTGTATTTTAATCTTATAGTGCGCGCGTTGTGCAAGCTGGTTGCATACTAAGCGTTCAATGCTTACTTCGGTGTTGATTATGCAAACTGCATGTTCTAAAACGCGCCTCTTAAGCTCACGTTAAACTCGGTACCGTATAGTGGAATGACTGCGATACGGTAAACGGAGAAAAGTATACCTTGCGGGGTATACTTTTCTTTTTGTTATACCTATAAAGGTTAAAACTTAAACCTTACAGTTCAGATAGCACAACCCTCGTACGGATAAGGAGCACCATGTCAATCTCTACCAAACGTGAATACAAAGGAGCTCTGAGTATTAAGCTTATTGCAATTATCGCATCTCTCTATGGAATAATCCTTAATTGGAAGGGCTTATTTTCTCTCACCTATTTTACCAACCTCTCGAATATTTTTATGGTAGGTGTATTAGTGTGGGCGCTGGTGACACACGTAAAACATCTTAGAAATAAAGCTGCTTGCGCATCGTTACACCATTCCGATAAGGCCAATGCGCTTTGGTATACCGTAAAATTCATGGCAACGCTTTCCATAATGGTTACGTTTAGTTTATACGTTTTCTTTTTAGCACCAACGAATGAACAAGGTTTTATTGCTGCATTTACTCATAATTATTGTGCAAGTTTGTGTGTTCATGTGATAGCACCGTTGTTCGCATTAGCGGATTTTCTTTTATTTGATAATCCAAGCAAGAGCAATAAATACACCGTTTGGTGTGGTGTTATTCCTCCTTTTGCCTATATTGCGTACGTGTATATACTGTCCTTTTGCTTTCATGTTACCTGGAAACACGCAATGCCTGCACCGTACAATTTCTTAAACTATGCGGCACCATCTGGGTGGTTTGGTTTAGAATGGGGCGCTGTTTCAAGTACAAGCCTCGGCATTGGAGTCGTATATTTTATAACCATATTTACCATAATATTCCTATGCTTAGGAAAACTGGGAATGATATGGCAAAACAAACTTTACAAAAAGCGTATTACGCGCGACGCAGCTGATACTGAGGGCCAAACACATAGATAAGCACCGCCACAAACAAAGCACTGATTATCTCAGACACAACGCATGAAAGCCAAATGCCGTTCACGCCCAAAAACACCGGAAGCAGCAACACGGCGCCACAGCCTAACACAAGCGTGCGAACAAGGGAAATAATCGCTGACACTAATCCATTACCAAGCGATGTAAACAGCGACGAGCCATAAATGCTAATTCCCATGACCAAAAAACTGAGCGCGTAGATGC
>CAMPNZ010000063.1 GCA_946892075.1 uncultured Coriobacteriales bacterium | reverse complement strand
AGACACGCCCAAAATGTCGGGCGACACCAGCGGGTTTCTAAATACTGCCTGATACGATGCACCCGAAATGGCAAGTGCGGCGCCCACCAAGATGGCGCTTATCACGCGCGGCACACGCACGTTCATGATGACGCTATACTCGTTTGAGGTCCAGGTGATAGGCTCGTTTACGAAGGGCGACACGATAATGCGCACCGCCTGAAGCGGGTGAACCTGAAAGCGTCCAACGCATAGTGCGACGAGGGCGAAAAGCACCAGCAACACAAGCAGCGCCGTAAACGTAAGGCCTAATGGGAGCGTTGTGAGCGCGAAACGTTGCGGCTTGTGTGGACGGTGCTGCTGATGCGCGGGTAACAGAGGTGCAGGTTGCGGGTGTGCGGGTTGCGGATGGCGCTGGTGTGGCGTTTGGGCTGTTCCCACGTCCGTTCCCGCGCCGCCGCACGTTCCCGATGTTCCTAACATGCTTGATGCATCCGATGCATCCGCACGCAACATTTCGTTCTTCATGTACTGTTTCTCCACAATAAATTGCTTTTGTACAAGCTCACTGCTGTATGTACGCGCCTTATACTAGGCAAAGATTATTCTCATATCAAGATACAACACGATGCTTTATAAAATTATCATCTGTCCTATAAATGCGATATAATTAAGTATCTTTTAAGCACAAAATACATAACAACCCTGAACAAATATGCAATTTAGTTATAAAACCGTGCGGCTACTTGCGAAATTTTCATTTTGTACTATTCTCAAGATGGAATAAAAACCACGAACCGGGAAGAAGGAGCTTATGAAATCTTCCGAAATTAAAGAAGAGCAACAACTCTCGAGACGAGGATTCGTAAAGTTAGGTGCAGGCGGCGTTGCGGCACTTGGTATTGCAGGTCTTAGCGCCTGTTCAGGGGGAACCAAGAACGCCTCGCAAGGCACTGACAAAAAGCCGCAGGCGGCGGCATCTGTTAAAACGCACACCGTTACCGATATGAAGGGCGCAAAGGTAGAAATCCCCAATGAAATTACCTCGATTGCCGATGTTTGGCATGCGCACAACCAGGTAACGCTTATGCTTGGTGCAGCCGACAAGCTGGTTGGTACCACCGAAATCATCAAGAAAACCGACTGGTTTGTAAAGGTGTACCCGCGCATCAAAGACGTAACGACGCTGGTCACGGGCGGTGGCAAAGCAGCTGTTCTGAACTCCGAGGAACTTATCAAGTTGAAGCCTTCTGTGGTGTTTGGGGCGTCGGAGGCCGACATCAAAACCGCGCGCGACAATGGTTTGGTGGCTGTGAACTGCGAATTCCAAAATTTTGAGGGAATGCGCAAAAGCGTTCTTCTTACCGGCGATGTGCTGGGTGGCGAAGCGAAAACACGTGCGCAGAAATGGGCAAAGCTGCTTGACGCCAACCTCGACCGCATTTCTGCGAAAACGCACAAGCTGAAGAAAGAGGATAAGCCGAAGGTTCTTCACATTGCTAACCTGGAGAAACTTACCATCGACGGCAAAACGTCCATCGTGAATGAATGGATTGAACAAGCGGGCGGTGTAAACGCCATTAATGAAGGCAAAAACCTGATGCAAATTACGCTTGAAGCGATTGTAAAGGCTGATCCGGACGTTATTATCATCGGCGGAAACGGCAACGTGAAAAGCGTTGAAGCGCTGATGGCCGACAAGAAATGGTCGGGCATTAAGGCTGTTAAAAACCATACGGTGTATGCAAATCCGCTGGGAACCTTCCCGTGGGATCGCTATTCAGGCGAAGAGGCGCTGCAGTTACTGTGGGCAGCTTCGAAACTGCATCCGCAGCTGTTCCGCGACCTTGACATGGTGAAAGAAACGAAAGCGTTCTACAAAGATTTCTATAACTTTACGCTTAGCGACGATCAGGCAAAGCAAATTCTTACGGCAAAGAAGCCTGAGTAGTTGCTGCATGGCTGCTGTGCAGGTGCCGCGTAGTTGTGGGTGATTACGCGTTATGCGTAACTGCCACGTAGTTTCGTGATTGCGCGTAGTTGCTGCATGGCGACTGCGTTCTCAATACATTTTTGCAGGTCAGCGCCCCGTGTTATGCGGGGCGTTTTTTATACCATCACAATCACACATTATATTACGTAAAAATAATGTGTGAGTGTCAAGCAGAAAATCATCCAACGTAGAATAGAAGGTAATGTTGTGGCATTTGGGTGTGAAGCAAGCATAAAAAAGCACCTCGCAAAAAGCAAGGTGCTTTCAATTGAACGTTCCTGAACAGAGGGCTTAATAACCTGCGTCCAAGTCTTCTTCCTTAATACGTCCGCGGAAGGTGTAGTACGTAATGACGTGGTACACCAACACAATCGGCACACCAACGCACGCAATGGCCGTCATCCAGAACAGCGTGCCGTCGGCTGCAACGGTGTTCGCAATGGTAAGAGCAGGGCCAACGCTGTTAGCGCTTGCTGCCACCAAGTACGGGAACATCGACGTTGCAAGCAGGAACACAACCATAATGGCTGTTGCAGACTGCGTAACGAAGGCAAGCAAATCAAGCTTGTAGGCGGCTTTCGCGCTTGCTTCGTCGGTTGCGCCCTGGGCAAGCAAAGCCTTGCCTTTCAGGTTCGTGAACAGCGACACCAGCGCCAAAACAACGAACAGCACGAACAAAATCCAGCGCACCGGCGCCAAAACAGGCGCAGAATCGAACTTGGTAATAAGAAGTGCATGAAGCGTTATCAGCACGAACAGAACCAGGTTCACAATTTGCAAAGGCACGCGAACAGCAACCGCGCGTTTGCGCAGGTTAGAGTGCAGAGGCGCCTTCAGCGCCAGCCAGCACGCGCCCGCGGCAAGCATCATGCACAGGCCGAACAGTCCGCACAGCAGCGTAAAGGGCGAAATAAGGCCAAACAGCGGAATGCCGTTGTAGTTGCCGGCGGCATCCATAGGAATACCTGCGAAAACGTTACCAACCGCAACGCCGGTAAGCAGCGCAGGAAGCAGCGAGCCAACGAAGAACAACGCGTTCCACACTTTTAGCCACGCGGGGTCGTGGTGCGCGTACTCCAAACCGAATACGCGAACAATCAGGCCGAACAGCACCAGCATAATGGCAAGGTAAAAGCCCGAAAACGTGGTAGCATACGCAGGCGCAAAGGCCGCAAACAGCGCGCCACCTGCGGTAAGAAGCCACACTTCGTTACCATCCCAAACAGGCCCAATGGCGTGACGGCACACGCTCATTTCTTTTTCGTCTTTGGCAAGAAATGGCGAAAGAACACCGATGCCCAAATCGAATCCATCAAGTACAAAATATCCTGCTATAAGAAGGAAAATAAGGAAGTACCAAAGAACTTCAAGAACGGTGAATTCCATTATGCTTCACTTCCTTCCGCTTGAGCGTGCGCGTTCGTAGCTTTCTGAGCTGCCGCAACATGCTTTTGCGCGGCTTTAGCGCTGGGCGCAAACGGTGTTTCAACAGGACCTTCATGCAGGAAGTGCGAAATCACGCGCACCCACGCAATGAACAAAAATACGTACACAACCACGAACAACAAAATGGTAATAAGCAGCTCAACAGCCGAAACTGAAGGCGAAATGGCGTTCGCCGTAAGCATCGCCACGCCGTCGGGGCCCGAGGTTGACGGATACACAACCCACGGCTGACGACCAACTTCTGCGGTCATCCAACCAGCTTGGATTGCAAGAAAGGGGAACACAGGCGCGATAAGCATAATGCGTCCAACCCATTTTTTCTCGAACAGTTTTGGCTTTTTCAGGCCCACAAACGCAAGGATGATAACTAAAACGATAAACCCGAAGCATGCAACCATCAGGTGGTACGATTGGAACACAGCGTTTACAGGCAGCTGCTCGGGGTTCAAATCTTTAAACTTGTCGGTTTTCGCAAGCGAATTCAAACCAGGAACTTTTGTATCGAAGGAGTTCGTTGCTAAGAAGCTTGTGCCGCCTTCAATCTTAAATGGTGCAATAACCTGCTGATTCTTCTGATCAACCCAACCGAACAAATACAGGGCGGCCGGTTCGTCTTTGTACTGGCCTTCCATCATCGCAAGTTTGGTAGGCTGTTCAACCGACACGCCAACAGCCGTTGCGTGAGCCGACACCAGCAGCAAAATTGCTGCAACGCAGCCAACGATGGCGCCCACTTTTGCTGTGGTGCGCGCAAATTCAACGTGGCGCTTCTTCAAGAAATAGTATCCCGCTACCGACAACGCTACGAACGCACCCATGACCAGCAACGATAAAACGGTGTGTGAGTAGCGCGTTGCTGTTGAAGGGTTAAACGCGGCTGCAAAGAAATTAGTAATAATTGCCTTGGAGCCATCTGATGCAAGCTCAGCACCGCCTGGTGTTTGCATCCACGAATTCGCAATAAGAATCCACAAAGCTGAAAGCAGAGAGCCAATCCACACCAACCAAGCGGATACCATATAAAAGCGCGGAGAAGTGCGTTTTCTTCCGAACAGCAAAACTCCTAAGAACACCGACTCCAAGAAGAACGCGAAAAGCGCTTCAGCCGCAAGCGGCGCTCCAAAGATGTCGCCTACAAAACGAGAATAGTTTGCCCAGTTCGTTCCGAATGAGAACTCCATGGTAATTCCCGTAGCAACACCGATTGCAAAGGTAGTAGTGAATATCTTTAACCAGAAATGTGCCGCAGCAGCGTCTTCAGGTTTGCGTGAACGATAATATTTCGTTTCTAGAATTGCGACAATAAGGCCAAGGCCAATTGACAATGGCACGAAAATAAAGTGATATGCCACAGTAAACGCAAACTGGAAGCGCGACAGCGCTATAACGTCAGTTAAGAATCCCATACTGCACCTCCCCTATCTCTCTATTCGACTAATTCATAAGCATTTTTATACTGCGTTTGACAGCGGCTACCTGTACAAAACGTATAGGGTACAAACATGCTTACAATCATTATACTGTTAATTTTCGCGAGGAGTAGGTTGGAAGCAATTTGTTTTTTAGCAATATTATTTTGAACGGCAAAAATGCAGGTCGTACCGATAAGTAACAAAATGGTAACGGGGAACGCAAGCGCGGCGGACGGTGGTGAGCGGTGTTTCGTGCACTTGGGACAACCGGTGCGGGCATGGATACGGGGACTGGTGGCGGCGCGGGGGCTAGTGCGGGCATGGGTGCTAGTGCGGATGCTGGAGCGGGTGTGGCGTCAGTTGCGGCGCTGGTCACAGTGCGGAACGCGGGTGCGGGCTGGTGGCGGTGGTGCGTGCGTGGGCGGTGAGCTGTGCTGGCGAGCGCGGCACAAGTACGAGTTGTGAACGGGTTGCAGAACGGGAGCGCGAGTTGGAAGCGCAAGTGCGGCTGGTGGTGACGCGAGCGGGTCCAGCGTCAGTTGCGGCGCTGGTCACAGTGCGGAACGCGGGTGTTGAGTGGTGCGAGTACGGGCACGGGCGTGGGTGCGTGTGGTGGTGGCGGTGCGTATGGTGGTCGCAATACGAGAACGCGGGTGCTGCTCTGTGTTTTGTGGATTTTTTTCGACTATTCAGTCAAAAACTGAAAATAGGCTTTCTTTCTTTAATCAAAAGGCATACAGTGACATACGTTTAATTGACTATTCAGTCGGTTTTTGCAATGCTCAGTTCTTATGCGACTGTGCATCACGTTGCTGCACCGCGATTTCCGCACGTGAGCGCATCACGTTGCTGCCGCACGACGCTAAAACGAAGCTCTTGCGCGGCTGCGCATCACGTTGTTGCAACAACGCCTCGTGCACACCAGGCAACACGCGCAGAAGCAAAAACTTCCCTCTTAACTGAGCAGATCGATTGATATGAATAGCAAGGAGAGTGTCATCTATGACGAACACACGCACGCAATCCGCAGCGCGCAACACAAACGAACATGCCTCTCACCAGGATGAACGTACACCAGGCGCGCCCGCACCCGAAACCTGCACGCAAGCTGCACAAGCGTCCGCAAGCTCCGCGCACAGCGCGCAATCGGCCGCACGTTGCGCGCCATCCGTTCCCCAAAGCGAAAACACGCAGCTTCCCTGCCTGCTGCGCGCCGAGCATCTGGGCATCAAACATATTTCTGGTAAAGCATTTTGGGATGTGTCGCTGCATGTATCTCCCCATCAGATACTTGCGATATCAGGCGAACACGGAACAGGCAAAACGGCGCTTCTGCTTTCTTTAGCAGGCGTTATGCGAACAACGCACGGCAGCGTTCACATCATGGATGTTCCTCTGAGACACTATCGCTCGATACCGCGCTGTTACACCGGAATTGCGCTGGTCAGAGGGCTTAACGATTTCTATCACACGCAAACTATCAAAGAGGCAATTAACTGTGAGCTGGGCATTGCGCAAAAACTGTATCGGCGGCGGCTGCGTCACGAGCGCGCGCTGGCGCAGCGGCCAGCAACTATGCAAGTGCCGCACGAATTTCTGGGCAGCCAAAATGAGCTTCCGAGTTTTGAAAGCGCACGTCAGCTGCTTGAAACGTGGGGCGTAACGGCGCCACTGTCGCAGGCAATTGGTACGCTTACCATTGACGAACAACTGCGCGTAAGCATCGCGCTGGCGCTGCTGAAAAAGCCATTATTGCTGTTCATCGACGATATTGAAAGCGAACTCACGGGCGCGCAAACCGAGCGGCTGCTGCGCGACATTCGCACTTACGTAAACACGCACACGTGCGCATGCGTTGTGGAAATGCTGCAACACGATCTTCATCGGCACGCCGATTGCGTTTTGAAGCTTAGCAAGACCGATTGCGTTCCTGAGCAGAACAAGGCGCCGAACAGGGCGGATAGCGTTCCCGTGTCAAACAAGGCTCGAAACCAGGCGCCGAACAGGGACGACCGCGTTCCTGCGTCGAACCAGGCGTCGAACAAGGGCAATTGCGTTCCTGCACCGAACAAGGCTCGAAACCAGGCACCAAACAGGGACGATAGCGTTCCCGCGCCAAACAAAACTACCAAGGTTCGTTCGCTCAACAAGGAGGCTCAAAATGCACGCTAATACATTTTTGCTGGCACTGCACGAACTGCGCAGCGCACTCAAAGGCAAGGCGCGCAAACTTGTCGTGGGCGCGATTGTTCTTATTCCGCTGCTGTATGGCGCCCTGTATTTGTGGGCGTTCACGAACCCGTACAAAACGCTCGACGCGGTGCCAGTGGCGGTTGTCATTGACGACCGCGGTGCCATAATCCAAGATGAGCATCGCAATTTGGGGAACGACATCAAGAAGCGCTTGGAAGATTTAACGGCCAAGCAAGAGGGGTTCCAGTGGAATTTTGTGTCGAGCGATGAGGCGCGCGATGGTTTGGAGAATGGGCGCTACTTTA
>CAMPNZ010000062.1 GCA_946892075.1 uncultured Coriobacteriales bacterium | reverse complement strand
GCCCAGCACGCATCTGTTCTGGGCTGCGTGCTGGGCTGCGTCCTTTGCGGGTGCGCTTTCAGGCTGGCTGGCAGGGGAGGCGTTGCTTGTTGCATGGCCAGCAGCGCCAGTGTGCTTGGGTGTTGAGAACTCGTTTTGTGGCAGCGCACACCACAGCGCCCTCGTAAACGGCTGCTTGAGCTGTTCGCCTAAGCCTGTGAACTGGCTTTTTTGTGCCTGTTCGATAATCGTTCCATCGTAGAACACGCCAATTGTGTCAGAAATTTCCAGCGCAAGCGTAAGGTCGTGCGTGATCACGATAACGCCCGCACCCTTATCGGCCATGTCGCGGAACAGCTGCAGCGTTTCGCGCGCCTGGTCAAGCGTCATACCCGGTGTTGGCTCGTCGGCAATCACCATGCGAGGCGTTCCCAAAAGCGCTGTTGACACCAACGTTCGCCGTGCCATGCCGCCCGAAAGCTCAAAAGGATACAGCTTCGTTACCGCATCGCTTAGCTCAAGGCGCTTAAACGCCGCTTCTTGATACTGCTTTTGCTCGGGACGCAGGCACACCTGATGGCCCACTTTCATCAGCGGGTCAAGGTTTGTTACCCCTTGCGGAACGTACAGCAGCTCGCGTCCGCGCATTTTGCGCAGGCTCGCACGCGTTGCTGGCGCGCCGTCAAGCTTAATGCTGCCCGTTACATGCGCGTTTTTCGGCAAGATGTCCAGAATTGTTTCTGCAAGCAGGCTTTTTCCTGAACCTGACGAGCCCACAATGGTAAACACTTCGCCAGCATGCAGCTTCAGCGACAGGTTCTTCAGCACCTGCGTAGAAATTTGGCGCAGGCCTTGCGCATAGCTGGTAAAGGAAAGCGACAGGTCGTTTATTTCCAGAAGAGGAGTGGAATTGGTCATGATGGGCTCCTTATTCTTGTGCCGTTTGCGGGCTTAACAGGTGCTTGATGTTGTCGCCCAGCGTAAACATCAACAGCACGATAATTACCAGCAATAAACCAGGGAAGAACGCAAGCCACCACTGACCTGTTGCAATAAATTTCATGGCGTCGGTAAGGATAGCGCCGATAGCAGGCGAGTCAAGCGGCAGGCCGAAGCCCAAAAACGTCAGCGCGCTTTCGTGCAAAATGGCGTGGGGGAACAGCATGATAATACCCACGATAGCTTGCGGCAAAATGTGGGGGATTACATGGTGAAATGCAATCCACACACCGCTTTTCCCAAACGAACGCGACTGCGCTACGTATTGCGAGGTTTTGATGCGCAGCACTTCGGCGCGAATAACACGGGTAAGGGTTGGCCAGTGGCTGAGTGCAACAGCAACGATAACGCCCTGCACGCCGCCGCCCAAAGCAAAGGAAATGAGCAGCAAAAGCACCATGTGAGGAATGGATAACACCAGGTCGACTGCCCATAAAACCACTTTGTCGATCCAGCCAGAACACACCGCAGAAATAGTTCCCAAAACAATGGCGATGATGCCCGATATAATTGACGCGCCCAAACCAATAAGGATAGACAGTGCAAGTCCGCGAATGGTGCGGTGGAACATGTCGTGGCCAAGGTAGTCGGTTCCAAACCAATGCGCGCCAGAGGGTTTTTGCAGCTTGCCGGTTAAGTGCGAGCTGTACAAATCGGGGTTCATCGTAAGACCAACCGCCAGCACAACAAGCAACACAACCAGTACAATTCCCAGTAAAATGAGGGTTTTCGTGCGCATGTTGTTCCATGTGTGTTTAACGGCTGTTTGAGTGGTAGTTGTATTAGTCATGCAGCTCAGCTCCTCGTTTGATACGGGGATCAATAATTCCGTACAGTACGTTTGCAATGAAGTTTCCAACGAACACGAACACGGCCGACACCAGCGCAACGCCTAGCAGCAGCGGAATGTCCATTGAAAGTGCCGATTGAACGACCGCGTTTCCCAAGCCTGGGTACGCGAACACTTGCTCGGCAAGTACCGAGCCGCCAAAAACTTCTGAAATGTAGGCGAATTGCAGCGTAATGGCAGGAAGTGAAATGTTGCGCAGCAGGTGGCGCGTGATAATTTGGCGTGTTGTTTCGCCGCGAGCTTTCGCGAAGGTAACCATGTCGCTTTGCATGATTTCGATTACTTTTTCGCGCGTTTGCAGCGTGATATTGCCGATGCCCGATACCGCTAACACCAGCGCAGGAAGAATAAGGTGGTGGATGCGCTGACCCCATGTTACCTGGTCAGGCGTAAGTCCAACGGGGTAGGCGTGTCCCAGCGGGAACCAGCCCAGCGCCACAGCGAATATCGAAAGGCACACCAGCCCTACCCAAAATGTTGGCGCCGCAGAAAGCACGATACAGATGCCTTTCAACAGCTTATCGGCAATCGAGCGCGGATACAAGCCGCATACGATGCCGGCCGCAAAGCCGATAATGCCTGATAGCACCCATGCGCAGCCCATCAGCAGCAGTGAATTTCCTGCGCGTTCGCACAGAATTTGTACAACGGGGCGCTGGTAGATAACAGAAATGCCGCCGTCGCCGTGAAGGAGGCCGCCAATCCACATAAAGTAGCGTTCAACAGGGGGTTTGTCGAAGCCCCAGTGGGCGGCAATTGAGGCAAGCTGTTCTTTGGAGAACGTGTTTTCGCCGCCAGCGTATGCTGCAACAGGGTCGATAGGTGCAGCGTTTACCAGGGCAAAGGTGATAATGCTTGCCGCAACAAGAAGTAGGATGAGGCGCAGAAACGTTTCAATCCAAAATTTTGCTTGTTTCATAGTTAGTTCCTTTGTGTTCGCCTTCTGCGCACTCATGCACAAAATAAGGTACTCTGCGCACGCGCGTTGCGTGCTGGTTATACGCGAGCTCACGTGTAAGAACGTGTTCCAGAACGCACCCAAGAGTGAGCCCGCCGCGCTTGCAATGCAAGCCCGAGCCCGCGCCCATTGCGCGCAGCCCGAGCTTGCGTCATGCGTTCACGCTGGTTACGCGTGGCGTGCTACTTGCGCTTCCATTCGCTTAAGTTGAAGGCTACCGGCCAACCGTGTCCGTGCGGATGTACTAGCTGTTTACCGATGTCAAGGTCATCTTTTACGAAGTAAGTGTGATTGATGGTAACAATCCACAGGTACGGCAAGTCGCCGTTTTCGCTTTCAGGACCTGTCTTGCCATCCCACTGCACTTTCTTCCAAATTTCATACGCTTCTTCGTTTGTCTTTGCGTCCAAAGCTTCTTCAATGTGCTTGTCAACCGTTGGGTTCGAGTAACGCGCGTCATTGATAGAGCCTTTTGAGCCAAAGTATCCAACCAAGTCGCCTGATGGATCGTAGTCGCCCGTACCCCAGCACAGCGGCGTGGTTGGTGTAAGCGTACGCGCCTGCTTCCAGCCGTAAGCCTTTGGCGTAATCTTAATGCCCAGCTTCTTTGCCTGTTCAGCAACGCCAACAGCAATGTCGTAGCGCTGCATATCGCTTGAAATTCCAAGCATGTTAAAGGCGCACAGCGTGCCGTTCTTCTCGCGAATGCCGTCTTTGTTAAGCTTCCAACCTGCGTCTTCAAGAATTTTTTTCGCTTCTTCCAGGCGGCCATCTTTAAATTCAGCAGCAGGGTTAGCCCACGGCATATTGTGAAGCAGCGCGGTTGCAGGCGTTCCGATGCCATTTAATGAATGCTCAACAATTTCTTTGCGGTTAATACCGATGTTCAAAGCCTTGCGAACTGCGATATCAGCCGTTACTGGGTTGCCGTATTCCTTGCCGTCGATTTTCTTCGGCGCAAACGTAGGCAAGTGGAAACCGCGCGTGTCGATTGTTGGAAGCGTTACCAGATGCATGCCCGCAACTTTTTCTTTGGCGTATTCAGGCTGAACCATAACTACATCAAGCTTGCCCGATTGCGCGTGTGCAAGGGCGGTTTCGTTGCTTAAGAATAAAAACGTAATACGCTTGAACTGCGATTTTTTGCCGTAATACTGCGGGTTTGGCTCAACGATAAGCTGCTGACCTGGCTCGTATTTCACCATCTTGAACGGACCCGAACCAATAGGGTTCATGCGGTAGTCTTTTGCCGCATAGCCTTTTTTCGGAACAATGCCCAGCTTAGCTGTACGCGTAACGAAGCTTGAATCGCGGCGCTTCAGCTTGAACTCAACGGTTGTTTCGTTCAGCGCTTTTACGTCGGCAATGGCCTTAAAGTCAATTTGACCTGCTCCGTTGTCGCGAATGGTAAGGTATGAGAAGGCAACATCCTCGGCGGTAAGCGGGCTGCCGTCGCTGAACTTAATGCCTTTTTTCAAGGTGTAGGTATAGGTAAGGCCATCTTCTGAAACTTTGAAGCTTTCCGCTAAATCGGGGACAATTTTGGCGTTGTTGTCGAATTTCAAAAGATATGAGTGGAACACGTTGAACATACCGTTGCTGTTGTATTCCGAGGTCAGAGGGTCGAAACCTTCTTCGAAGTCTTCGCCAACAAAGATGGTAAGCGTGTCTTTTGCGTCAGTTGGCGCTTCCGCTTTCTTCTCTTTTGGCTTTTCAGATTGACAACCCAAAATGCCAGCCGCACCGGCACATGCGCCCATTGCGGCGCCTGCCTTAATAACGTTTCGCCTGGTGATACCGCTGTGTGGGGTTTTTTCGGACGGTGGATACAAAGTGCTTTCGTTGTCCATCTAAAGCTCCTTTCGCTTTGCGTATTACTAGATGGCTTGTTACTACGTCTCGTCTGCAATGGCTGTCGCGTAAGCGCACTGGTGTATTACCAATTACAGTTTCGTAACAACACGGTGTAATTGTAACAACAAACAATCAAAAATTTAAGTGAAAGTAAGCAATTCTAATTTAATTTTACAACAATTAAAGGGAAGCTCATGGTTGGAGCGTGCGATAAATGGGGAAGTATCCGCAGGTGATAGGGTGGTTTTATGCACGAGAAGGGGAACGGGTTGTGCTGTCTTGCCAGCGGGAACGGGTACGGGCGCAGGAATGGGTGCGCGTATGTGAGAAGTGGTTGTTTATATCCAGTTGTTCGGAAATACCGAACAACTGAAACCGAATAGCTTTTGAGTAGCTTTTATGGCGATGAAAGCAAGGTGTCGGAAATTCCGACAGGTTCATATTTGATGATATATGCAAGTTGGTGGTTTTATGCAGAGTTGTACGGTGTGCGTTTATGCGCGCTGCGAAAGCACGCTTTGCGCAAGCGCATCAAGAGGAGCCATTACCACGTCTTCCACTTCGATAGAAAACGCAGGCGATTCCAAGTGTTCCTGAAACACAACGCGCTCGTAGGAATGGCACTCGTCGCAGATCAAAATGCGATGCGAGTTGTCGTGCTCTTCGTTGGTATAGTGCAGATGACCTTGGTTTTTAGTACCGCAGCGTCCACAGCGAATGCGCTCAAACGCCCATTGCGATGCACACAGCGGACAGTACTTCACGCGCTCGTTGCCGTGGTGCGCGGTAAATTCTCCCACCCACGACAGCGTTTCGCTATACCCACACACGGGGCAGGCCAGGGGGCTATCAGCGCTTTTGTCGGCTGAGTTCGTGTAGTCTTGCGCAGCGTTTTTCGCGGGCAACAACAGATGCGCGCGCAGTGCACAAGCGCATATAACGGCCAAGGTGGGAAGTGCGCTTTCAGGAACAAAGTTCTCGCTGGTAGGCGCTTGATCGGGCGCGGCTGCGGCTTTTTCTTGCGCAGCATACATCAGCAGTTCCAGAAAATTCGCAGGTGAAACGCGGTATTTTGTGTCGTCTTGCGCAATGATGACATTCATGTGCACCGTAGGTTCGCTGGTCGCAAGCATGTCGGTAGAGGAGGTGTGTTCTTCGTGAAGAAGATGTTGAACGTCATCAATCAATGCGCCAATAAGCGTTTCCCACGACACATGCGCAAGCGCCGCTTGAGCTGCGCTGTTTAGTGCCGTGTGATTGCACATCACCTCGCACACGTGCTGGCAGGTATCGGCAAACGACTGCGCTGTCATAATCGCATTGCGGGGGAGTTCTTCTTTGTTTTCGGTGTGCAGCTGAAGCGCCCGCGCATCCTGATACGCATACAAATCTTGAAAAAGCTCAAGACGCGCTACATCGCCCGGTCGCTGCTTTTGCTGATAGAGCTGCTTGTAGTAGGAAAAGGCCTTGTCACGAAACAGAGTGTCGTTGCCAAGCATCGCTTGCGAGGCGTAGTTATTCCCTGCATTGAAAGGTGAATTTGCTCCGAAAAACTGCTCCATGACAGGCGTCTCCTTTCCTAATCTTTCGCTTTCTTTGCCTGTTTCGCTTGCATCTTCGCTTTCACTTTCGCCAGATGCTTATTGCGTTTCGCCAGGTGTTTCGCGTCTTCGTTCTCAATATTGCCGCGCTCAATTTCTTCACGCGCCCAAAAGCCCCAGTGATACAAACCATCGCTTTCAGGCACTTTGCCGTCGCCCCACATAAGACGTGCCGTTCCTTTGTACGGTTGGAAAATACCGGCACCCAAGTATATGTGCGCAATACCGAAGATAATGAACATTACAAAGCAAATATCGTGGCAAATACGCATGATCATCTGCGCTTCTGCAGGTGTGCGGAACACGCTTGTGCCAAGCCACAACACAAGGCCCGACACAGCAATGAAAATACTCGAGAGTACCATCGCACCATCGGCAAAGCGCTGGCCGCTTTTTACTTCGTCTTGATCGGGCATGTGCACCTTTTTTGGACCAATCATGTAAAACACGAATTTCTTCATGAACTCGATGTCTTCAGGCGTCCATTTAACGAAGTACTTTTCGCAAAACAGCTTGAAGCCTTTAGGGGCAAGCAGCGCGCTTACAATTGGGCAAATGATGAAGATGGCGCCCACTAAGCGGTGACTCATGCGCATAACCTGTGCTATCTGCGGAAATGCAGCAGCAATGGGCGGTACAAACACGAATACGCCTGACACCATAAGCCACAAGCACGAAACAGCTACCACGCCATGTGTAATGCGCGTTTGTAGTGAGTGACGTGGTATAACACGCACAGGAAACTCGTGTTCGCCTTTTTCATTGGTAAACTTATCAAGGCATTTTTCTTGCTTTTTAAGCTCTTCTTTGTTGGGCTCGGGATGATCGCCACACAATAATTTTACGGTAATGACGATAATCCTATCCATAAAGCCGAACAGCTTTTTTACTACGTTCATTAACGCTCACCACCCTCGTGGTCGATGTGACGAACCACTTCATCGGTTGTGGTATCGATAACGTTTTCACTATCTGCATCGTAGAGCATTTCGTCACGCTGCGCAAGTACGAGAATCCAAGGCCAGCCGCAATACCAGCCGCCGCAAGCCCCGCAACAGGCTTCATGATGTTAAGCGCATTCACAGCGTCGTTCACTTTCGGGTTTTCCGGCATTTTCTGATACATGTTCATGCCGTATTTCAGCACGTGAATTGCATGGCAGCCATCAAGCTCGTCTGCGCCATACACGCGCGCTTCGTTAAAGCCCATGGCGTGCAATTCTTCTACGCGTTTGCGTGCTTTGGCCCGCGCGATGCGATGGTTGCCAAAGCAC
>CAMPNZ010000061.1 GCA_946892075.1 uncultured Coriobacteriales bacterium | reverse complement strand
AACAAATAACAGCAGAGCACGTATACCGCTGTTATTTGTTGATGATGAACTGGAGTCGTGTTATGCCTTACAGCGCGCTTTCCGCCTGAGTGATATTGTGCACTGTATGGATGAAGCAGCTAGCTATTCAGTGTTTGTGGAAGCGTCATTACAGGTTGGTGCGCAACATGCTGTTCGCTTAACATCTGCGCATAGTTCAAAAGGCCTCGAGTTTGATTTAGTGTATCTGATTGATGCAGAGGATAAAAAGTGGCATTCAACGCAGGGAGGGTCAAGGGTATGCCTTTTCCCAGATAACATACTGATACGTAACAATAAAAATGATGACGATGTGCGGCGTTTACTGTTTGTGGCTGTTACGCGTGCAAAGGATTATCTGAACATATCGCGCGTTGGTGGCAATACATTGGCCGAGCTTAACGAGCTTGTTACTTCAAGTGATGTAAGGCTTGATGCTCAAGATATAAGTACGGCGTTAGAAACATCATGGCAACAGGCATACGAGATTAATACGCCCGAATTAAGAGCGTCAGTTACACCATATATGCCTCCGCGCGCATTATCGGTGAGTACTTTGAATGATTTTGTAAGTTGTACGGGTGTAACGCCTGGCGATTTAGGAATTACGCTTTGTGTGCGAAGGAGGCTTTTGGCACTTCCAGAGCACCCCTCTATTAACCTTGAATTTGGTAGTGTAATGCACGCGTATTTTGAGGATTACGTGCTGTATGCTAACAAGCATGGTCGTGAAAAAGCCGCAGAAGAGTTACAAAGCTTGTTATCGCGTGACGTGTTGCAACAGCTACGAGCGCGCTATGTGGAAAACAGCACCTCAGAGCGTTTTTCTGAGCAGGATGAACGCGATGCATCATTATCAGGAATAGCGGGTGGCGCTCAACAAAATAACGCTGCTTGCAACAACTTCGATACTGTTGAAGATATTGTTACGCATTCCCTCAATTGCATAACAACACTCGACTATGCCTATGAGGACATAATCCGTCATGTAGATAGATTTATAGAAATTGTGCATATAACGCCTGAAATAGCACGTAGATATAGCAAGGAATGCAAACTCCGTACTGAAGTAGAGCTAACAACGATAGTCAATAACGAGGTTCCGTTATATGCAAAATGCGACTTGTTGCAAATAAATGAACAGGATAAAACGATAAAGCTTATCGATTACAAAACTGGGCTATCCCCTAAGCAAACAGCCAAGAAAACAACAACTCCCCCTGCGCAATACCAGCGCCAACTGCAATTTTACGTTTATCTTATAGAACATTCGACGGAGTTTAGCGACTATAAGGTTATAACGTGTGAGGATTGGTACGTTGAGCCTGATAAACAAACTAAGCAGCTTAGCGCACCAGTTGCATCGTCTGTTTCTGCAGAAGATTTAGAGCACCTTATGCAGCTGATTGTGGCTGTGTGGCATCGTATTAAGAGTGCAAATTTCGATACGAGCGCGTATTTCAAGTCGGCTTGCTTTGGTGCATGGCAAGACCAATATGGGCAAAAGGGAAATAAGACTCAGGATATGAAAAATGCGTTGCAACGGAGTTATGAAGATTGGCTCATTGCCGAAGATTGTGCATTGTAGCGTGTTGTGTTAGGTGGCAGCGAATGGTATATGACGTGTTATAGCACCCGCAAATCTACCAGTGCATTGTGAACCGCAGCAGCAGTGGGCCAACCAGCGCATACGTAACACATTTACTCGGGTTTTGTGATAGGAGGCGACATTGAATGAACGAACATACTGATAATCTTGATGTGTTTACTACCGCTTCATTAAGCGCCTCCGAACAGCCCTTATATATGTGCATCGACCTGAAAACATTCTATGCAAGCGTGGAGTGTGCCGATAGAGGGCTCGATCCTTTTACAACAAAACTGGTGGTAGCCGATCCAACGCGTAGCGACAACACTATTTGCTTGGCAATTACTCCGGCGATGAAACGTCTTGGTATTCCTAACAGGTGCCGCATTAATGATATACCACCTGGTGTTTCGTATGAAGTGGCGCCACCGCGCATGAAGCATTATATGGACGTGTCTGCGCGCATTGTTGATATCTATTTGTCGTTTGTGGCTCCTGTTGATTTATATCCATACAGCATTGATGAGTGTTTTATCTACATATCGCCTTACTTGAAGTTGTACCAGATCTCTGCCCTTGAATTTGCTCAGCGCCTGCAAAAAGCGGTGCTAACACAAACGCGCATTACGGCAACGGCAGGCATAGGCACAAACCTGTTTCTTGCCAAAGTGGCGCTTGATATTCGCGCTAAACATTCTAAAAACGGCATCGGCATGCTGAATAACCAGCTTTTTAAGAAGTACATCTGGTTTTATACGCCTCTTACGGATATTTGGGGTATCGGGAAAGGCACGCAACGCCATCTTGAAAAACTTGGCGTTGATACGCTTGCCGGCGTATGCACCATGCCAAAAAAGCTTATTTTGAAAGAATTTGGCAAACATGGCACATACCTGCTTGAACATGCTTGGGGCTTGGAGTGTATGACTATTCCACGCATTAAGGAATATAAACCAAAGGCGCATAGCATCACCAACGGCCAGGTGTTTATGCGAGATTATACGTATCAGGAAGTGTTTACTATTTTGCATGAAATGACGAACGAATCGTCACTCGACCTGGTGCGCCAGCGTGTATATGCATCGGGAGTGTCGCTGAATATTGGTTTTTCTGTACAGTATGCGCGCATTATGGAAGGACAAGCAAACGGCCAGTTCAAGCGCAGCATACATTCGTTTTCAAGCAAGTTGTGCATGCCAACCAATAACGAAAATCAGTTGTACTCGGTATTTAAGCGCCTCTATGAAACCAATATTCCGCCCGACGCCACCATACGCCGCGTGCAGTTGAACTTTACGGGCTTGCTACTATCTGATTCGTGCGCCGCTGCATTGCCTTGTTGTAGCAATAGCTCGACGGAGTTACAGAACTTGCCTCAAACTATTGTTGATATTCGGGAACGTTTTGGAGCCAATTACCTACTGAAAGCCACCAGTTTACGACCCGAATCAAATGCGCGTATTCGCAATAAGCAAATAGGAGGTCACCGTGCATAGCTTGCTTGCTTTTGAAGAAATATGCGTTGCATACAAAAAGAACGTCTACGACGAAGAATTGAGGTAGCTTGTGAGTGCGGGAAGGAATATGGGGTTTATTGTTCGGCAGGACACACGGTAGCTCCTATCGTGTAGCAGGAACGCTTGCTAACAAGGAAGTTTCTATCGTGTAGCAGGAATACATTGCACGGCAGGAAAACAAGGAAGGAGATAGGTATGCCTCGTACGAATATCAATCAACAATCTGCAGCAGCGCAGCTGGAAAATGAGCTATCGGATTTAATGATTTGCGAAGAATGGCGTTCTCTTCCCTTTTATGAACAGGAAAAACGCTCAACTGTGGTGGCGGCTATTGTGGAGCGTGTGCATAAAGAAGGCTTTCCGCAACCAGAAAATGACCCTATGCGGCCAAGCTTGTTTATGCCGTTTGCTGCGCTGAAAGGATACGATCATATGGTAGAGCAGGTAACACAAGACACCATCATGCAAGAGCACACTCGTCAATGAAGCACATTAGGCTATACTTGGCGTATACAGCAACACTGTAACCAAAAGATGATAAGGAACGTGGGTTTTTGCGGCAGTGAGAAGGAGTATTGCAGACAACGAAGCACGTGTACAGGTGGTTCGCAGATAATGGCGCATAACGGCAGGTACCGCGGCAAGAACGAAGAATGATTACGAATACTAATGCACGTACCAAGCGCGATCAGGATTACAATTTGTATGGTTGCGTTGGAACAGGGCATAAGGAGGGGCATATGAACCAGCGTTCGCATAACGCATCGGATACGGCTGCATCGCAGCTACCACGCGTGGCGCCTGCATCGTCATTGTCGCAAGCGGCATCAAAGCCGCCCGCCACAGTGCCACAGTCGGGTAGCACGCCGCTGCTTCCTCAAGCGTTGGAAGATGCGGCTCACCACGTGCGGAAACGTTTTGGCTTCGATTTTGTGGGCGTATCGATGGTGCCGCCCGATGCCCTCAACGTGCTTGACTGGTCGCTTGCAAGTGGCTCGACCAACGACAACTTCGAAATGATTCGCTTGCCAGCTGGCGTGGGCGCACTTGGTAAGGCATACGCGCTTAAGCGCTGCTTGATTGTGGATAGCGTCGCCGACGACATCCCCGAAAACGAGCGCTTCCAATATCCCATTGTAGTAGCCGAAGCGCTGCAAAGCTTTATTGCATTCCCGCTGATGGATAAGCAAAATATCGTTACCATTTTCATTTGCGCCTTCCGCAGTGTGCGCAGTTTTGACGACGCGTTTACCTGGGAAGTTGAGCGTTTTGTTGCGCACGAATTGCAGCTTGAACTTTCGCTGATTCCGCCTTTGCGCGTCCGTGGGCGCCAAAAAGGCTTTGCATACTCCGAGCTGTCGCAGCGCATTATTCAGGCGCAAGAGGACGAACGCCGCCGCATTGCGCGTGAGCTCCATGACGGCATTTCACAAGAAGTGCTGTTGGCGCAGATGAGCCTGCGCAAGCTGAAATACGTTAGCGGCGATGAATGGCGTTTAGAGGTTCGCCATGCAAGCGAACAGCTGCGCGACGTTATTTCGCACATCGGCGCTATGGCGAAGGCACTGCGCCCTCCGTCGCTTGATGAGCTGGGGCTTGCTGCCGCTATGCGCGATTTGTGTTCCAGCTGTTCAGCAGCGTTTGGTGTTGCAATCGACGCACAAATCGATGACGTTTTGCCGTTGGGCGAAGAGCGCGAAATAGTGATATACCGCATTTTTCAGGAAGCGCTGTCGAACGCATGCAAGTATTCCGGCTCGGAGCACATTATGGTGCTGCTGCGGCAAACCAGCCAATACGTTCATCTGCGCGTTGAAGACGCAGGTTGTGGCTTCGACACCAACAACATTCACGCATTTGGAACGGGCCTTGGTATCGAAGGCATGCGCGAGCGGGCGCTGCTTGTGGGTGGCAAATTTACAATCACGTCTACGCGCGGAAGCGGCACAACGGTTACGTTGTGTTTAAGCGCTGCTCCTCGTGGCGAACGAACGCAGGCCGATGACGACACGTGTGAGGCTCACGGGCCTGGCGCTTCTTCTGGTACTGCGGCTGCACACACAAAAACCACTGCCAATGATGCGTCTACCTGCGTAAATGCCTCTGTTGCAGAATGTACCAAGGAGGAGCGATGATCTCAATCCTTTTAGCTGACGATCATGCGATGGTGCGTAAAGGCTTTCGGATGATTCTTGAGCAACAATCCGATTTTAAAGTGGTTGATGAGGCGGCCGATATGGATGAAGCCCTGCTGAAAGCGTCAACCGCGCGTCCTAACGTGGTGGTAAGCGACATTTCGATGGGTGGAGAAAAGCGCGGTTTGCTGCTTGCTCAGCGTATCGTTGATGCCGACTTGCCGTGTCGCGTTGTGATGCTTACTATGCACGCTGAGCTGGAGTATCTGTTGCAAGCGTTTCGTTTGGGTGCGATGGGTTACGTGCTGAAAAGCTCGTCCGATACGGAGCTTGTAAATGCAATTCGTCGGGCTGCTGCTGGCGAAATGTATGTGTGCGAAGCGATGATGAGCGGTTTCGTGCAGCAGTCGATGCAAAAATCGCAAACAGGCGCGCAAAATATCTTAACGCCGCGTGAAAGTGAACTGGTAACACTTGCTGTTCAGGGATATTCAAACACTGCCATTGCAGATGCGTTGTCGGTATCGGTGAAAACGGTCGAAAGCCAAAAAACGAAAATCATGCAAAAACTTGGGCTTGACTCGAAGCCAGAGTTGTTTGCGTATGCGGCTCAACATGGCCTGCTGGGGCTTTAGCGTTTCACTTTGCATACGTGGCGCAGTGCGTGTATTTGGCAGTACGTGTATTTGGCTAAAGCTGTATGTCGTCTGTTGTCGTCTGTCGGCGCCTGTTATCACCTGTTGTTTGTTGTCGTCCGTTATCGTCTGTTATTGTGCTCGGTTTTCTTATTGTCGCGACAGCGTTTTGCTTGCTTTGAGTACCGTACATGCACACTCTACAGCCACACAGCACACTGGCATTAAAACGGTAGTTCTCATAATATTTTCCAGCTCAACATTATTCTCGAAAAAAGATACTAAAAAACCGTATCGCTAATAGGGATTTTCCTAAAGCGAGCTAGGATTATTCCTCTTTGTTTCCCGCTCGTTGCCTGCCACAATGGCAATTAACAAGGAGGCAACGTTTATGGGGGATACGCCTTCTTGTTTCTAAGACGAGGGGGTTTTATGAAAGAAACCGAACACATCAAAGGTCGTACTCTGCCTGTAAACGATACGTTTGCAGGGCGCGATATCTCTGAAGAACACGGCGAAGCTACAGTTGGCACCGCCACTCGCGCAGCAACCGCTACCGCGCCCGCAACCGCAACCAGCACCGCACCCGCTCCGCACGGCGTTTCGCGTCGCGCCTTCGTGGGAGGCCTTGCCGCCACCACCTGCGCTCTTGCTGCAGGCGGCATGATCGCCGGCGTTCCCGCGGCAAAATCGCTCGCCGAAAACGCGCCCAGCGAGGGCATGTGGGTTCGCACCACCTGCGCTCCCAACTGCACGGGTTCGTGCGGAATGAAAGCGTTCGTGAAAGACGGCCAAATCAAAATGGTCTCGCAAGCCGCCGACTACCCGTACGAGCACTACAACCCGCGCGGCTGCCTGAAAGGCCTGTCCATCAACACGATGATCCACGGCCCCGAGCGCCTTACCAAGCCGCTGGTTCGCAACGCGCAAACGGGTAAAATGGAACAAACAAGCTGGGATAACGCGCTTGACACTGCCGCCTCTAAGCTCCAAGAAATCGCGCGCAAATACGGCCCCGATTCCATTGGCGTCATCTGGCAAGTTCAAGGCACTGGCCATATCCAAAAAGGCTCGCTTATTCGTCTTACCAAGTCGCTGGGCTGGTCGGCAATCGGCGGTTACGAGCTGAACGGCGACCTTCCCATGTTCTGGCCCGAAACCTTCGGCTGCCAAAGCGAAGAGCTGGAATCTTACGCGTGGGAAGATTCGCGCTATACGCTTATTTTCGGCTCGAACCCAATGGTTACGCGCTTGCCCGATTCTCATTTCTTGAACTTCTCGCGCGAAACGGGCGGCAAAGTTGTGTGCTTCGACCCCAACTATTCCGCCACCGCCGAAAAATCGACCGACTGGGTGCAAATCAAGCCCGACACCGATGGCGCCTTTGCCCTGGCAGCGGCGCGCTACATCATCGACAACAACCTGCACGACAAGGAATTCTGCGCCAATTTCACCGACTTGCCGCTTCTTATTAACACGAACACAGGAAAACGCGTCCTCGCACGTGATGTACCTGGTCTAACGCTGCCATCCGTTCCCGAATATCGCGAAGTGTACGTGGCGCTCAAAAATGGCGCACCCGTGTGCGTCGACCCGGAACATCTTGGCTCCACGCCCGACCTTCAGCTGGAAGTAAACACCCAGCTCACACTCAAAAACGGCACCACCATTCCCGTGAAAAGCTCCATGACGCTGCTGCGCGAATCGCTTGCGCCATGCACGCTTGAATGGGGCGAAAGCATCACAGGCATTCCCGCCAAAACCATTCAAACCATCGCGCACAACTGCGCCACCATCAAACCGCTGCACATCATCCTCGGCGGCTCGGCAATTCAGTGGCACCACGGCGACCTCAAAGGCCGCGCGTGTTCGCTACTGGTGGCGCTTACCGGCAACCTGGGAAAGCTGGGAGCAGGCATTTCTACCTACGTTGGCCAGTACAAAACGCGTTTCAAGGCAGCGTCGTGGCTGGTCCCGCCCAACCCGAACGCCACGTCGGCGCCGTTTCACTACGCGGTGAACGGACGCACGCCTACCATGAGC
>CAMPNZ010000060.1 GCA_946892075.1 uncultured Coriobacteriales bacterium | reverse complement strand
AATCCGAACTGCGGTAAAACAACGCTGTTCAACGCACTTACCGGCGCACGCCAGCGAGTGGGGAACTGGCCTGGCGTTACTGTTGAGAAAAAGGAAGGTACGTATAAGGGCGACAAGAGCGTCATTATTACCGACCTGCCGGGCGTGTACTCGCTTTCGCCGTTTTCTCCAGAGGAAATTGTAACGCGCACGTATTTGTGTGACGACAATCCGCAAGTGGTAATTAACCTGGTAGACTCCACGAATCTTGAGCGTAACCTTTACCTTACCACGCAGATTATCGAACTTGGCGTGCCTGTTGTTGTTGCCGTGAACATGATCGACCTCATGCGCAAAAAGGGCGACGACATCAACCTTGAGAAGCTTTCGCGCCGTTTGGGCTGCCCTTGCATTGCCGTTTCTGCGCTGAAGCAAGAAGGTATTAGCGAGCTTATCAAAACCGCTGTTGACGTTGCGAAAAATGGCAAAAAGCCTGAAAGCACCCTTCGTTTTACCAGCGATGCACAGCAGCCTATCGAGGCAATCAGCAGCATCATTGCCAACAAAGTACCTGCTGAATCGCTGCGTTTCTACGCAATCAAGTGCCTTGAAGGCGAAGATCGCGCTTTCGAGAAGTTCGCTATTTCAAAAGAAGACCGTGCGCGTATTGACAGCATTCGTCAGTCGTACGAGCAAAACGTTGATGACGACGCCGAGTCGGCTATCACCTGCGAGCGCTACGACATGATCAGCGACGTTGTTGACGAATGTCTCAAGCGTTCGTTCAAGGGCACAACGCTTACCGAAAAAGTTGACCGTGTGGTTACCAGCCGCATCTTTGGTTTGCCAATTTTCGTGGCTGTTATGTTCCTGGTGTACTATATTGCCATTTCAACCATAGGAACTGGCGCAACCGACTGGGTGAACGACAAGCTGTTCGATGAAGGCTGGCTTATCACGAATTCCGAGCAGTACGAAGAGGACAAGGGCGATTACGAAGACGCTCAAGACCAGATCAAGCACTATATTGAAGCTGCTGGAGAAGCGGGCGTTGAAACCGACGACGTAAAAGAAGCGCTTGAAGAAGAAGATAAAAGCGATGAAGACAAGGCAACAATTGAAGAATTTGCCGACAGCTTAAAGGACAAAAACATCGCTATTACTTACGATAAGAAAGACGACGACACTAAAGAAGTGTCGCAAGTAAGCGTTGACTACGATGCATTCCGCGAGGCGCTTGAGGTTGAAGAGCCCGATCCGACTGAGTACGGCCTGTTTATGCCTTCAATTCCATCGGTGGTAGGCGATTGGCTTGACGACATCAACGCTGAGGAGTGGGTAAAAGGCTTGGTTCTTGACGGCGTTATCGCCGGTGTTGGTGCCGTGCTTGGCTTCTTGCCGCAGATGGCAGTGCTGTTCTTGGAGCTTGCTTTGCTGGAAGGCTGCGGCTACATGGCGCGTATCGCGTTCTTGATGGACCGTCTTTTCCGTCGTTTTGGCTTGTCGGGTAAGTCGTTTATTCCAATACTTATCGCGACTGGTTGTGGCGTACCTGGTGTTATGTCAACAAAAACTATTGAAGATGAACGTGACCGCCGTCTTACGATTATGACGACAACCATGATTCCGTGTTCTGCAAAAACGCCTATCATCGCGCTGATTTTCGGCTCGATTGCGGGCGGCGACGCTGCTACAACGGCATGGGTTGCACCGCTGTTCTACTTCTTGGGCATTTTTGCCATCGTTATTTCAGCTATCATGCTGCGCAAAACGCGTTTCTTTGCTGGCGAAGCAACACCGTTCGTTATGGAGCTGCCTCCGTACCACGTGCCATCAGCCCGCAACGTTGGCATGTCGGTGCTTGACCGCTGCAAAGCGTTCGTTATTAAAGCTGGTACCGTTATTTTCATCTCGGCTATTGTGGTGTGGTTCCTGCTGAACTTCGGCATGTATGACGGCTCATTTGGCCTGCTTGATTCGAAGATGGACGACTACATGCAGTACTCGATTATGGCTGTGATTGGTAATGCGTTCGCGTGGATTTTCGCACCGCTTGGATTTAGCGACTGGCAAACGGTTGTTACTACCATCACTGGTTTAGTTGCCAAAGAGAACGTTGTTTCAACGGTTGGCATTATCACCTCTGTTGGTAGCGAAGCTTCTGAATCCGACCCCGATTTGTGGACGTCATTTGCTAGCCTGTTCAACGGCAACGTTGGCGCAATGATTTCGTTCTGCGCGTTTAACCTGCTGTGCGCACCTTGCTTTGCTGCGATGGGTGCTATCCGCAACCAGATGGCTTCTGCGAAGTGGTTCTGGGCAGCCATTGGATTTATGTGCGGCTTTGCGTGGGTTGTAGGCTTCATCATTTATCAAATTTTCTCTGCAGTAACGGGTTCTATCCAACCTATCGGACTTGCTATTGCGTTTATTTTCCTTGCACTGATTGTGTTCCAGGTAGTTCGACCAATGCCTCAACGCTCAGGTGCATCTGCTGGCGAACGTTAGCAGTAACTTCGGTTCCTCTGGCGTCTGAATAGACGCTTGTGGATAACTTGCACGGAGTGCCCACGTCATGTGGGCACTCCACTCGCGTATCGTGAGCTGCGCGAGGGTAGTGTAATAGTGAACGTGTTTGAGTTCGATTGAGAGCTCGTGGCAACGTTCGATTGAGAGCTCGATTGAATGCTCGTGCGAGAGTTCGTAAAAACGACTAAGAGAAAGTGGGGGAACGTATGCAAGCGTTACAACTAACTCCAGGTACTTTATTGGTTCTTATTCTTCTGGCGGTAGGTTTATTCTTCGCTATTCGTTTACTTATACGCAAAGGTTCATGCGCGTCATGCCCGTCGGAATCGTCTAAAAAATCAGGCGGCTCGTGTGCGTGTTCATGCAGCAAAGTAGACGACATGGTTGCGCACATCGATGCTGCCATGAAAGAGAAAAAGTAGCATCTGCGAATATCCGTAGGCAGCCGTTTGCCTTCCCGTGTATCCATTGCACGTGCGAATAACAGCGCAGCGTCACGCTTTCGCGCGTACTCGTAGACACCCGCCGCACTCCGTGTGCATTTTTGTGTGTCTTTATTCATGGGGAACGGATCGGAGCCGCTTTTGTGCATCGCGGTTGGCGCCATGGTCTGCGCTTTTCACGTCCCGTTTCCACGCCCCGTTTCCACTCTGCGCAACGCGGGCTTTTTCTTGCTCTGCGTTCAGCATTACGCTTTGGGCGGTTTTGTGCGTGTCATACGGATGTATGACAGACGCCGCGCCCACTTCATCAAAAAGCTTTTTTAATTATGTAGAAATCGTGATTTGAAAGTTTACCGTATTTTACTCTTGACGAATCGCATAAGTAAACCTAAACTAACCATTGTCAGAACTTGTTAAGCAATAAGGAACCGTATCGAGGTTCTTTAATGCGAACCTTATACCTAGCTCGCTGTATCGCGAGATTTTCTGACTTAATTCACTGACCCGGTGATGGATATTTTTCTCGTCTGATTATCCGTCACATCAGATAAACTAACGGGGGACCCACCCCCCCTCTCTCTTCCCCCGTTAGTTTTTTTCTTTCCCTCTTATCTTTTCAGTTCTTCGCTTTCAGTTTTTTGTTTTTATCTTTTCTGTTTTCACTTTCACCTTTTCACTTTATTTAATTCGTTACGTCGCTTTCGTGCCGCATTTTGCTTCGCCCTTTGCTTCGCCTTTTTCTCCGTCTTTTGCCACAGATCGCCTTGCACCACCTTCGCCCCTGTCCGCTCGCGCGATATTATGCTTACCTAATCACGCTCCGTAATAACGTATAAATTCTCTATATAACGTTTCTATGTTAAAAACCAATAAAATGCGTTAAAATAAGCTCAACGTTGAAAGGAGCTACACTATTATGCGTTCCAGTATTTTTGGAATACCAATACAATATGAAACATGGAACTATCGCACGTCGCTTCCCGTATATATTGCTGGAAGCTATAATTTTCATGCATGTTATGTGAAAGATCAACGCTTTATACTACTTAGCCCACAAGACGATTTACCAACGCTGCCAGCATTAAAAAAGCAGATAGCAGCAATACAGCACCTCGATAATGTTCCTGTTGTTTTTAATCTTCCAGCAATTTCGAATTATCGCAGGCAATCTTTCATCGACAACAACATTGCATTTTTAACTGCTAAACAGGCATTTCTTCCTTTTTTGGGGACAATACTTGTTGACGAGCGGCCAACTTCCGCGCCTTTCAATAAATTTACCTATTCAACGCAGCAATTATTTTTGTTTTACCTGTATAGTAAGAAGAAGCGCCTCTATATGACCGAGGCTTGCAAAGTGCTTCCCTTTACGGCGATGACATTATCTCGCGCCGTAAAACAGCTTGACGCAACAGGGCTGTTTTTTGTAGGAAAAAGTGGTGTAAAGAAATTTATTGAGTCGCGTTTTACGTGTTACGAAACCTTTGACAAAGCAAAGACGTATTTAATGAACCCTGTTTGTGCGGCGGGATATATAGATAAAACGAACATAACGCCTCATATGGTATATGCAGGTGAAACAGCAATTTCAAAAAAAACGATGTTAGCTCCAAATCGCCTTGAAACCTACGCTGTGTACAAAACAGATTATGATACCATTTCAATGACAGACGAGCTCATAAATCCAGACACGCAAATTAGGCTTGAAGTATGGGCTTATAGTCCTACGCAATTTTCTAATGATAAAATTGCCGATGATATTTCTGTCGCATTATCGCTACAAGATACTCATGACGAGAGGCTTGAAAGCGCAATTGCTGGGTTGCTACATAAAAGATTGAGGTAGTAATGGTTAATGGACTTTTAAACTTCAAAGAACATTTTCGGGGTTTTGAGGATCAATATGTGATAATTGGCGGAACAGCATGTGATTTAATCATGACATATGAAGAATTACCTTTTCGTGCAACAAAAGATATAGACATTGTGCTGATCATTGAATCGTTAACGGCAGAGTTTGGTAGGCAGTTTTGGGCATACGTTAAAGAAGCGGAGTACAAGCACGTGAATAAGCGCACAGGAAATGTGCAGTTTTATCGCTTTAGAGAACCAAAAAGTACAGCTTTCCCTTCTATGATAGAAATATTTTCTAGAAATCCACACGGTCTGACTTTAGACGAAAATGCTGTGATTACACCACTTCCTATTGATGATGAAATTTCCAGTTTATCAGCAATTCTTCTTAACGAATCATATTATAACTTGTTAAAAAACGGACAGATAATGATTGAGGAAATTCCGGTATTACGTCCAAGTTGTTTAATACCATTTAAAGCTAAAGCATGGTTAGATTTGAAAGAACGTAAAGAGAATGGAGAATGTATTGACAGCCATACCATCAAGAAACATAAGAATGATGTGTTTCGGCTAGCTCAGTTAATGACAGTCAATACAAGACAAACACTTAGTGTAGATATATCGAATGACATGAAGGCATTTTTAGATGATGTAGCTGAAGAAGATATAAACCTAAAATCATTAGGAATCAGAGGAGTAGATAAACAAACGTTATTGGATATTTTATATCGGTGTTATGGGTTGAAATAAATGAGAGAAAAGTAATTTCGCCCTTGTCCACTCGCACGATATTTTTAACATCTCGCTGGCATGGTATATCCAATTCACGCGCGCCGTGCTACAATAAAATTGCTCTATTGCAGGTCACTTACTGAGGGATAGAACGATGGATAAAATTTCAAAATCGCACGAAGATTATCTTGAAGCTATTGTAATGCTGGGGGGAACAAGCACGGTTTCTGTTCGTTCAGTCGATATAGCCAATAAGCTTGAAGTTTCAAAAGCCTCCGTGAACAAAGCCATTTCTATGTTGAAGGAAAAAGGCTTAGCTGACCAGCCATATTATGGCGACATTACGCTTACGGAAGAGGGCTACGAGTACGGTAAAGCGGTGCTTGAGCGTCATCATTTGCTGTTTGCGTTTTTGACGCAGGAACTGGGCATTAGCGAGGAAGTTGCCAACGAGGAAGCGTGTTTGATGGAACACGCCATCAGCGACTCTTCGTTCGTCAAATGGATCGAATACATCAAAAAACGCGGCATTACGCTTCCGTATAGTCACTAATCGCGTTGTCGAACGCATATGGTTTGCTACGCGCCCGCGTGTGCGTGTTCTTGCTATGTTACTTGTTTGTGCACCCATGCCAGCGCGGGTTTTGCGTCCCACGCATGCGCTGCGTGTGTTTGGGCGCTACTTCTACGGTTGTCTTAAGAAATGAATGGAGTTACAACGCATGACGCACTCTTTCAAGCATCACGAAAACGATGCTCACATGGTGCGCCCTGCTCAGCGCGAACATTTTCAGCGCAGTGCGCCTCGGTATAATGACCCTCAGAACAATGACTCTCGCTACAATGCACCTCGGTACAGCGACCCTCAGAACAATGACCCTCGGTACAGCGCGCCTGAATACGCATCTGACGACACTCCGCACGGTTTTTTGGAGCGTTTTCAGCACATGATGGCGCGCCGCCGCAAGCAAAAAGCGCGCGCGTTGTTCAATAAGCGTTATGGAGAAGAAAACGTGTCAGCACCAGGCGCCGCAGGCTCGTCATCAGGCGCTTCGTCACGAACGGCATCAGGCGCGGCGACACGTTCCTCATTTTCTTCCGCCACATCCGCCTCATCTGCTGCATCCGCCGACACGCAAGGCCGCACTCCAAAAGCAGCCATCTACGAGGGCTCAGCCCGCCGCGCCCACAAAAACACCGCTTCGTTTGAGGACGCTCGCAAGCGCCCCGCGCCGTCGCGTTACAGTAAAGCTACGCTGCTCGACCGCGTGCTTCAGCGCCTGCATTTATCAGGCAAAAAAGCCGTCGCGATTGGCGTTGTGGTGTGCGTGTGCGCCATTATCATCTTCTTGTACGAGCCCACGCGCAATTATTACCAGGGCGTACGCATGAACCAAGCGAAGCAGATTGAGCTGCAGGAGCTTCAGAAAAGTGTGCAGTATTTGGAGGCGAGCACGAATGAAATTCGCGGTGAGGAAGGCGCGCGGACGCTTGCTCGCAAACGCGGATATGCGGCGAAGAATGAAACGCTGGGCCAGGTAGATGGCTTGTCTGACGATTATTCCGACGAGGAAGTAAACAGGGAGCGCGCGCTGCGTCGCGGTATGGCGCGCAGATACGCTCCTCCTGACACGTGGTATTCGCCCGTGCTGGATGTGTTGTTTGGCGTGGAGAAAATCCCTGATAGCTCCTTGCCTGATGCACAGCAGGGGAAAGGTTCGTCTGAGAACAGCCCGCAAAACGGGAGCGCTACCAGCGCGAACGGGAGCGCGCCAAGTGCGAACGGGAGCGCAACGAACAGCAGTAACGCATCGCAAAACGGAAGTGCAGCGAACAGCAACAACGTGAAGAATACCAGTCGTGGAAACGAGCAGTCGCGATGAAGAAGCGCAGCACCAACCACGCCACCAGCGCGAACGCTGCACCAAGCGCCAACGCTGTATCAAGCGCGAAGACAGTCAGCGGCGCTAGCGGCAACAAAGCCGCCACCAGCACGACTTATGACGAAGCTGCCGCAAGCGACAATTCCACGTTCGCCACTGTCTGCGCTAACCCCACTACACAGCCGGGATTGTATGCCGCAATCGATTGCGGCACGGTAACGGTGCGCATGCTGGTAGCGCGCATCGAAACGTCGCAGCACCTGCACGTTCTTCATCGCGCGTACGCTATCGTGAATGTGGGCGAGCGCGTTGACGCAACACGGCGCATTTCAAGCGCCGCACTGCAACGGCTTTCGGCAACGCTGCGCGATTTTCGCACTCAACTTTCGGCGTATGAACAGCAGGAACACGAACGTGCCCGCGTGCGTGCGTGCGCAACGTCGGCAGCGCGCGATGCAAGCAACAAAGACGATCTGCACCGTGTGTTTCGCGAGGCTGGCTTCGAGCTTGACATTATTAGTGGCGATGAAGAAGCGCGCCTTTCGTTTGCAGGAGCGTGTGCAGGCTGGCAAGCTTTGCACGCTGCACCTGCGAAAACGCAACCCGCATCTTCGGATGTATCACACGCTACACCTGCAAAAACGCCACAAACTACCTCAGCACCTGCGCAAACGGCACAAACTGCCGCCGTACCAACGGCACAAACTGCCTCCACATCAACGGAAACTTCATCCGCGCCCACTCTCACCACATCTGCGCAAACGGTG
>CAMPNZ010000059.1 GCA_946892075.1 uncultured Coriobacteriales bacterium | reverse complement strand
TGATTGTAGACATTAACCATGCGGCGTTGCGCCAAACCCTCGCGCAACGCCGCATGGTTAATGTCTTCAATCAGCTGGTCTGCAGGATACACGTCTTGTTTTCCCCAGCCGGTATGCGGATCGTTCACGTGCGTTCCAATGGGCATATACTCGATAAAGCGAACGTGAATGGGCAGGTCAAGCGTCATTTTTGCAAACTCAAGATAATTTTCCTTCAAGCTGCGCACCGTAACCGTGTTAATTTTCACCGGACTTAAGCCCACACGCAGCGCTTCTTGAATGCCTTCCAGCGCCTCGTGCAGTTTGTCGCGGCGCGTCACCTGGGCATACGTTTCGCGCGAAAGTGTATCGAGCGAAATGTTTACCCTGTTCAAGCCCGCTTCTTTCAAAGGAAGCGCCATCGACTTCAGCAAGGTTCCGTTCGTGGTAAGCGAGATATTTTCAATTTCGGGAATGTCGGATAACTGCTGAACAAGCGCAAGAATGCCCTTGCGAACAAGCGGCTCACCGCCGGTAAGGCGCACGTTTTTGATGCCGATGCGCGTGGCAACTTTCACGCAGCGCGTAATTTCTTCAATAGAAAGCAAAGCGTCATGCGGCATAAGACACACGCCCTCTTCAGGCATGCAATAAATACAGCGCAAGTTGCACTTATCGGTAAGTGAAATGCGCAAATAATTTATCTGTCGGCCATAACCGTCTTTCATGAAACCTCGCTTCTCGTGAGGTAAGTATAACGCACGCGGCGGCTAATTCATTCTCAAGCGCGAATAGTGTTGATTCTGTAAAGCAGCGAGTACTGTTTCGTTACGATTCGTCACGTTTCGATGCGTCGCGTGGAGTGCCGGTGCGGGTGTGCGGGGAACGTGTGCGAGCGAAACGACGCGGGTCATCGTGCATGGGCGGAGCAGATATGCACGATGAAGAGGCTAAACGGCGCGGGTAGAGCCGAATGGCGTTTCGTGGGACAAACGTTTCTTGCTACGATTCGTCACGTTTCGATGCGTTACGTTTCCCGCCGCTACGCTTCCCGCTGTCGCGCTTGGTGGTATACACCGGTGGAGCAGGTAAAACGTGAACGTTCTCCGGTTTCACGTGCACGTATACCACATCCCCCACCACCGGCAATGCGCGGATCTGATAATCGGCACGATTGATGCGCCAGAACAGCGAAAACGTTTCCTTTTCGTCCGACGTTAAAAACAGCGGGTTTTCGGTTGCATCGCGCACGGAGGCATCTTTTGCTGCTTCAAGACGTATATCGCGCGCGTAACGAGAGTCAATAAACGACGCCACGCGCATGCACAGGCAATTTTGTTCGATCGGATTATCAAGCTGCACAATATCGGTTTCGCGAATGCCCGCAAACAAATTTTCACCCGAGGTGTAATTCCGCACTTCAATAGTGGTATTTGCACGAACGCTGCGCACGTGGTGCTCGTCAATGGCCTGCACGGGGAACAAGTTGCGACACCCCGACAAGCGCAAGCCGGGCAGGGAGCGCGGGTTCTCCATCAGCTGTTGCGGCGTTGAAATTTCTTGAATGTGGCCGTCGTGCACTACGGCAATTTTGTCGCACAAACGCGTTGCTTCGTCGATGTCGTGGCTTACATACAGCACCGTTTTCCCGAACATTTTGAACAGGGTGTTCAAGTCGGCTTCCAGTTCGCGCTTCAGGTGCGCGTCCAACGCCGAAAGTGGCTCGTCAAGCAGCAAAATTGCAGGCTGCGCCGCCAACATGCGTGCAAGCGCCACACGTTGCTGCTGCCCTCCTGAAAGTTGCAGCGGATGACGCTGCTCCAAACCTTTCAAGCCGAAGCGTTTCACCTGCTCATCGATGCGTTGCTGCTTTTCAGTGGCCGTTGCATTGTGAATGCCCGCCGCGATATTTTGCGCAACCGTCATATGCGGAAACAGCTGGTAGTTTTGGAATAACAATGCCGTTTGACGCTTCTGCGGGCTTAAGTTGATGTGTTTCTCTTTGTTGAAATACTCAATTCCGTTCACCGTAATATGCCCGCTATCAGGCTTTTCGATGCCGGCAACGCTACGCATGGTCATCGATTTTCCGCACCCCGACGCGCCCAGCAAACCAACAACCTCGTTGCCGATGTTCAATGTCGATTCAAGCGTGAACGTGTTCAGCTGTTTTGTAATGTGCATATCCAAAGCCATGTTAATCACCTGCGGTTTTACGATAGCGCTGCGTGCGCGCAGAATATGCGTTGATGATAAAAATCACCAGGAACGAAATAAGAATAACAACAATTACCCAAAACATTGCTTCATCGGTTTTGCCGCTCATCCAGTCGAAGTAGATTGCGATGGGGATTGTTTGCGTAATGCCTGCATAATTGCCTGCGAAAAACAGCGTACAGCCAAATTCGCCCATGGCGCGCGCGAACGCAAGCACCGTTCCAGCGGCAATGGAAGGCCACGCCAGGGGCAGCATCAAACGCAAGAACACGCGTCGCTCCGACCAGCCCAGCGTGCGCGCAGCATCAAGCATCGACGCGTCAAGGTTCTCAAACGCACCGCGCACCGTTCGATACATCATCGGAAACCCAACTACAACGCAGGAAATAACCGCCGCTTGCCACGTGAACACAATCTCGATGCCCTGCGCGGCCAGCCAGCGCCCGACCGACGTTGTGTCGCCGAACAGCAGCAACAGCAAAAAACCGCACACCGTAGGCGGCAACACCATCGGAATGGTAAAGATGGTATCAAGCAGGCCTTTCCACTTGCTTGATACGCGAATGGTTGCCCACGCGGTTATCAGGCCAATCAGGAAAATGAAGATGATGGCAACGCCCGTTGTGCGCAGTGACACCCACAGCGGGTCAAAATCGACCGTTTGCAGGAAGGCGCCCAGCGCCGCAATGCCGCTTGGTTTCTCCGCGAACGCAATGTTGTTGCGCGGCGTTAGGGTTCCCACTTCGCTAAACAGCGCGCCATCTGCGCTTTCTTCATTCGACGCATGTTTGCACGCCAGATATATAGTGTCGCCGTGCTTGGCGGCAAATGAATACGTGTAGTTCTCGTACGCCAGTTCAGGCGCCGTGGTAAAGAACACGGGAACGTTCAGCGACGAAAGCAGCTGCCCGCCATGTGCGGTTTCGGCGTCAAGCGTGCCCAGCAAATCGAGAAGTGCCTGTTGAACGCTGGTATCGTTAAGCGAGAGATGCAAGGTGTCCAGCACCGACTGCGGAATGTACACGAAAATGGCGCTTTTCGTGGCAATCAGCGAGAAGCCGTTCGCGCCGGCAGAGGGCCAGTGGTAACCAATGGAGGTGCCGTCAACTTTTTTTTCGGTGCCTTTGTTTTGCCGCGCAAAGTCACTTACACCTACCGGAAACGCATCGTGAACTGCGGTGTCAAGGTCGCGCGAGACGTTCACGTGCAAGCTGCTGTCGCCAAAGGTAAGCGCGGATGCCACAAGTGTTCCGTTTCCGTTCAGCACACGGGGAACGGCTGGAGCGCTGCTTGCGGGAGTTGCAGCTGATGTGGGAGTTGCAGCTGGTTGTGCAGGGGTTGCGGCTGTGGGAGTGGTCGCAGCTGGTTGTGCGGAGGTCGTGGCATTCGCCTCAGTGCTCTGCGCGGCCCACGCGTTCTGTGCGGTACTTGTTTGCGCATAGCTGCAGGTAAATGCCATAATCAGCGCTGCAAACAACAGCGCTATTGCGCACGACGTTGCACAACGGCGAACAGCGTGAACCCGCGTTCCATAGCCGCACACAGCGTGAACCCGTGCATCGTCGTTGACACACATATCTTGCAAGCGTTGCGCCGCGCCGCCACCTGCCGTCTGCGCACGCAGCCAATTTCCCGCCTTTGACCTGCAGCTTCTATGCATCGATACCCACTTCACGACGCTTCTTCTCCTTCACGCGTAGCACCTATAAAAAGGAGGCACGCAAGCGCAGTGCCTCCCCGTTTTTCGTTTCGCTTATAAAAGCGCACGTAAAAACACCTGTTATTTCTGTTATTGCACGCGTTTTACGCAACAATTTCAAAGCCGTACTTCGAGAACACTTTCTGCGCTTCTTTATCCTCAAGGCAGAACTTCAAGAAATCGGCCGCTTCGCTTTTATGCGCTGTTGAGGCGCACACAGCACCAGGATACACAATTGGCTTGTGCATATCTTTTGGCACCGTAAGCGCAACTTTAACACCCTTGTAGCGATAGATGTCCGAGCTGTAGCAGAAACCGAATTGCGCCTGGCCACTGGCCACATATTGAGCAACGGTGCCCACTTTGTCGGCTCCCGCATTTACCTTCGATTTCACGGAATCTGCCCATGTAACCGTAAGCGTCTTTTTGTCGTCGCTTGTTTTCGTGGTGCACAGCTTTGCCTTTTCAAGGGCCTGAACTGCATATTTACCTGCAGGAACGGCATTGGGCTCGCCCAAAGCAAACGACTGCACGTCAGCTTTTCCTAAATCGGCAACCGATGCAAGCTTCAAGTTGCCTTTTTCAGACGTTGCAACAACAAGATCGTTTTTGAACATATCTTTTTTCGTGCTTGAATCGACTGACTGATTCTTAAGCGCCTTCTCCATTGTGCCTGTTGACGCGGTAATAAGCACATCGGCCGACTTCGAATTGGCCTTCAGCTGCTCTACCAGGTCGCCCGAACCTTTGAACTGCGTGTCCTTAAACGTAACGCCAGTTTTTTTCGTGTAGAGCGCCTGAACTTCAGGAAGAGCCTTTTCAAGCGAATTAGCAGCAAAAACGGTAAGTTCCACTTTTGCTTTTGCCGGCTGTGGAGCCTTCGCGGGAGCAGCTGGCTGCTGCTGTGCGCATCCTACCAGCCCTAAGGTTCCAACCAGGGCAAACGCGGTAAGAGCGGCTAAAAATGAGCGACGTGTCTTCATAAACACATACCCCCTATTTTTAACGAACGGACATAACCTATGGCGTTATTATATCTTTTGCAAGAATATTTATCCATAGAAAGAATAATTTTTATGTGGAAAAGTACGGCGAAAAGGCTGCAGCGATGTCCTAGAAGTACGGAACTTGCAACGGCGCAAGGCGCACGGCGCGTCCGTTCCCAATCGCACGGCGCTCACGTGCGTCGCTCGCGCACGGCGCTCACTGAATGAGCGCCAGAAACTCCGCTTCACCAATAACGGGAACTCCCAGCTCAAGCGCCTTTTGCAACTTCGATCCAGGAGCATCGCCTGCCAGCACATACGACGTCTTCGACGACACGCTCGACGACACTTTTGCGCCACGTTCCTTCAATTTTGCAGCAGCTTCGTCGCGGCTCATATGCGATTGCGTCAGCGTGCCCGTAATCACAAAGGTCTGACCTGCCAGTTTCGTGCGTTCCTGTTCGCTTAACGCATTGCCGCCTTCAAGGCCACCAGCCCCGTTGCCGTCAAGCCCACCGCCCATCGACACGCCATGAGCACGCAGGCGCGCAATGACCTGCTGATTTTCCGGCGCACGCAAAAACACCATAATGCTCTCGGCAATTTTCGGGCCCACGCCCTCAATAGCTTCCAGCGTTTCCTGCGACGCGCCTTCCAGCGCATCCATCGTGGGATACACAGAAACCAGCTGTTCAGCTACCGTTTTTCCAACGTGACGAATGCCAAGCCCAAACAGCACGCGCGCAAACGGCCGATGCTTACTTTCCTCAATGTTTTGCGCAATTTTGCCGGCATTCTTTTCGCCAAGAACAATGTCACGCCCGTCTTTATCGGTTCTGCCCATCGGCAATTTTGCCAGTTCAGCGGTAGAAAGCGTGTAGTAATCGGACACATCTTTCAGGCGATGAATATCCAAAAGGCGCTTGATGATTTCGCTTCCCATGCCATCGATGTCCATGGCCGCGCGGCTTACCCAATGCGTCAGGCGTTCCCGGGCCTGAGCTGGGCAATCAATGGCAATGCAGCGGTACGCCACTTCGTCCTGTTCGCGAATGACCTCGTTTCCGCAGCTGGGACACACTTTCGGCATCATCCACACCGGCGCATCCGCACAGCGCAGCTCGGTGCGCGCGCCCAGAATCTCGGGAATCACATCGCCTGCTTTCCGCACAATAACGGTGTCGCCCACGCGCACATCTTTGCGGTGCACTTCGTCTTCGTTATGAAGCGTTGCACGTGAAACAATACTGCCTGCTACTTTCACCGGCTGAAGCTCGGCAACGGGAGTAAGAACGCCCGTGCGTCCCACCTGCACCGTTATGGCGCGCAGCAGCGTTGCCTGCTCTTCAGGCGGAAACTTGAACGCAATAGCCCAGCGCGGCGCGCGAGCGGTGAAGCCCATGGCCTCCTGTTCAGCAAAGGAATCAACTTTCACAACCACGCCGTCAATTTCATACGGAAGCGATCCACGCATGTCAAGCGCACGTTTGCAGAAGTCGGCAATTTCGCTGCGCTGCGTGCAATAACGAACGTCCGGGTTCACATGAAAGCCCGATGCTTTCAGCCATTGCAGCATCGCGAACTGGCCTTTTGCGGAAATGGTGCCGGCGTTCGCAATCGCGTATATAAAGGTAGACAAATCGCGCTGCGCCGTGATGCGCGCGTCTTTTTGGCGCAAACTGCCTGCTGCGGCGTTGCGTGGGTTGGCGAACGTGGCGTGGCCGATTTCGCGTGCCGCGGCGTTAAGCTGCTCAAACGAAGATTTCGGCATATACACTTCGCCGCGCACTTCAAGCGATGGCGCAAGAATACCCTGCTCACCGTCGTGACTGATGCGCAAGGGAACGTCGCGCACGCTGCGCACGTTGGCGGTGATGTTTTCACCAACGCGCCCGTCGCCACGCGTTGCCGCGCGCACCAACTGGGCGTTTGTGTACGTAAGCGCAATGCCCGACCCGTCAATTTTAAGCTCGCAGGTCATGGGCACAAACTTCCCGAAAAACTCCTCCACGCGATCGATCCACGCGTCAAGCTCGTTCAAATCCATCGCGTTGTCCAGCGAATACATGCGTTCTGCGTGCTGAACAGGCGTGAATTGCTCGTCGACATAGCCTCCTACCCGCATAGTGGGCGAATTCGGATCGAAGCACTCGGGATGCTTGTGCTCCAGCTCACGAAGGCGGCGCATCAAAGAATCGAACGCCGCATCCGAAATTTCCGGCGCGTCCTGCGCATAATAGAGGTACGAATGGTGCTCGATTTCTTTGCGGAGCTTGGCGATTTCCTCGACTTCTTGCTGCGGGGTAAGGGATGGGAACGCCGCGTGGCTGACCTGGGACGATGGCGCGGGTGTGGCGGTTGGCGTGGATGCGGGTGCGGGTGCGGCGTCGGGAACGGACGGCGCGGATGCGGATGCTGGCGCTTGCGTGTGCGTAGCATCGGGAACGGGAACGGGCGCGGCGCTTGGTGCGGGAACAGCTGACGGCGCGTTCAACGCAGGAACGGACAATGTACCTGCAGAAACAACGCCCTCGGGACGAGGTGCTGCCGCGTTCTCGGGCGCGGGTGCTGGCGATGCAGCAGGCTCCGACGCGTTCTCGTTGGCGGGCGTCGCGTTTAAGATGCTTTGGAGCGTCAGTTCGTTCTGAATGGTGTCCGTAGCTTGTTTATCCTGGTCGGACGTTGAAAACGACAAATCGTCACTCATGAATGCTCCTTACATAAGCGTACGCTTGTGGCAGCGCAGCAATAACATCTTCGGGTATGACGCTTACAAGATCTGCCTGGTCAGCGGCGAATTTTCCGGCCAGCGCATGGAGATACGCGCCACTGAGCGCCGCGTCGAAGGGCGCAAGCTGCTGCGCGCACAGCGCCGTAATGATGCCCAACAGCACGTCTCCGGTGCCGGCTTTTGCCAGCTCAACGCCACCATCAGTAAGCGTTGCAATCGAATTTTGGTCGGCAATAACAGTGTTCGCGCTTTTCAGGCACACGCAACACGAAAAATGCTGGCTCAAGCGGAGCGCGTCGTGCTCAAGCGCGTGATTGGCGGGTGTGGGTGCGGGTTGCGCGCCGTGCTGAAAAACGCTGCTACGCGGAGTGTGGTTGTCGCGTTCTCCCTGTTCAGAGGCAACTCCCATCGGTTCAGCGGCAGTTTGCGCGCCGTGTTCAAGCGCGTAGTTTGCGGGTGCCGTTCCGTTTTGTGCGTCGTGCTTACGCCCCGTTGGTTCGTCAGCTTGATGTGCATACGAATTGCCTGGTAAAGCGTCAGAAATCGACGCCAGCAAGCGTGCTGCTTCTCCTACGTGAGGCGTGATAATAAGCGGCAAGCTGTGCTGGGCGCGCGCATCGGCCCACTGTTTTCCCTGTTCAGTAGCCAAAAATGACAAAGCACCGCCATCGATAATGATGCAATACGGATACGTTTGCACGCGCGCAAAAAGCGCGTGCAAACGTATCCGTATTGCATCATTATCGATGGC
>CAMPNZ010000058.1 GCA_946892075.1 uncultured Coriobacteriales bacterium | reverse complement strand
TAGAAACTGCCTAATGGGAAGGCACCGAGGCTCAAACTTAAGCTTAAGCTAATACTTACTATGCTTACGAGCGCTACCTGCATAAACGCACGCATACCCGTGCCTGTGGCGAAAGACTTTCCTTCGCGTTGCGCCTGATAGTGCGCTTCTTGCTTGCGACGGTGCGACGTACTTAAGGCCTGTCGCGCAGGCGCGAAGAGCGTTCGTATAAACAAAAAATTCCTGCTGTGATGTTTCATTGTTATTCCTGTTTATCTGTATATATCCCTATTTTTTCCTGCCCACATGCTAAATTTTCGCTTAACTGTTCGTTGGGTCTTTTATACAATGACTGATACTTTTAATGCCTGCAACAATGTAGTACAGCGCCGTCAGCAAACCCAAAATAAGCCCTGCATACACAAACCAAATTCCCCATGAACACGCCGCAGCGTTAAAACCTGGCAGCGCATCAAGCGCTACGAGAGCCAAACCGGGCACCAGCGGCGCATTCAGCAAAAGCCCAGCAAAACCTACAAAAAGTAACGTAGTTGCAATTTTGCCCGGATAAATAACGGGAATGCGCTTATGCCAATGTTGCAGCAAAACGGCACCCGCAATAACCAGCCCGAAATCGCGTACAATAACGATGATGATCAGCCATAAGGGCAAGCGCCCCACAAGAAATAGGCCGAGCACTGCACATGCCATAAGCACGCGATCGACTGCCGGGTCAAGAATTTGCCCCAACTTTGAAACGGTGCCGGTCCGCCGCGCAATTTGTCCGTCAAGAAAATCGGTTCCTGACGCAATCGCAAATACAACAGCCGCAAGAATATCGTTTCCGCCAAACAAAAAAATAAGAAACAGCGGCGCCATGCACAAGCGTATCAGCGAAATAAGGTTGGGAATGGTAACGATAGAGTCGATTGCAGCATCGGTTGACGTATCCCAGCCTTCGTGATTATTCGCAGCTTTATTATGCTGACGTGCTGTTTTATTGGGATGATTGTCCATGCGTGTACGTCCTTGCAATCGAGCGAGTATGGGTAAAATGGCGGTTGCTTTCACATTCATTATAGATAATTTTACTCTGTACGCACGTGCGATTACCGCTATTCATCAAGAAATTGCAAGTTTTTAGCGAAAACGGCACAGGCTTCAAAGGAGCGTTCCGTGAGAGATTTATAGAAATCAAGGTTAACTGATAGCCTTTAAGCGGTATAAAATAGGTAATAACGTTTAGTTAGCTCTTTTGATCTTTGCAACAATAACCATAGCTGAGCTTTGCAATAATAGCCATAGCTGATAAAGTCAAAATACCTAAAAGTCCATACAAACTAAAATTAATTTGATCACTTGTATGAGCTATTGATGTATTTGTTACATGACCTGTTGGACTATTGTTTGAACTATTGTTTGAATTTTTTGTCTGACTATTCGCTACTATTTCAATATTTGTATTAACATTACCATCTTTAGAAACAACGCTTAAAACATGCTTACCAACGCTTAACGTATTTAAATAATCAGCCTTAACATTTACCATAGTAGAACCTGATGTAACGGTATAATTCGTATTAGCAACTTCCTTATTATCAACTAATAATTGTAAGAAATTATCCAGTTTTGAACTTGTTTTTACAACAACTTCATCCTGTGTACCAAGGACATGTTGTTCACCCTTTAAGGAAAGTAAAACAGGCTTTGTATTTTCTTCTTTATAACGTAAACCAAAACCACGTTTGAACACAATTTCCTTAGTGTAAATACCCTTTTCACTATCAAACTTATAAACGTTAACTGGCAATTTACCAGTAGCTTTATGACCACCAAAGATGACAACAATACCAGCTGGCAGATTTGGTCCAAATGCTGTATCGGGTTGTAATTTTTCAGTTGGATCCATACCTTTATTACCATACACAACTACGATACCATCAGCGTCCTTATATTCTTGAACATCATATGGTTTAGATGTACTCATAACGATAACTTTAGCATTATTTTCATGAGCTAATTTAATTGCCAAATTAACATTTTTCTTTAGCCAATGTGTATTCTGCATTTGTGCAACATTACCAAGCTCAGAATTAACAATCACATAATCATAACCTTTAATGATATTCTCCAACTGTTTCTCAGTTGTCGTATTACTAAAACGATAAGCTTCATATTGTACAGAATCATCAATAACGTTTTCACTCATTAAACGACGCATACCCAACTTAAAGCCTGGTATCTCATTGCTATAAGGAACTAAATTTAAAACTTTTTGACCTGCTTTTGGTTTCAAAGGTAACGTATTGTCTTTATTTTGAACTAATGTAATTGCTTGTTCAGAAATTGCTCTTTCGGCATTACGATTAGTCACACTACCAACAGTATTCAGTGCATTTTCTAACGTGTATTGATCTGGATTATAATCTAGAACACCTCTTTTTTCTTTCAATGAGAGAATACGTTTAACTGATGCATTTATTCTTTCTTCCTTAATTTCACCTGATTGCACTTTAGCTACAACATCATTAATAATGTTATCTAATTCAACTAACTGATCGGTACCATATACTTCTGTAGGCATTAAAACAATATCAACACCTGCCTGAATTGCTCTAATAACAGCATCTGATTTACCAAAATTGGCAGCTACTCCTTGCATCCGCAAAGCATCAGTAACGATAACTCCCCTATAACCTAATTTTGTACGACAAATATCAGTTATAATCTTTTTTGACAAGGTAGCTGGCAAATAAACCTGTTCGCCGCTGGTGGAAGATGTAATTTTCGTATCATCAAGTTTGTCATAGACAATATGTGCTGTCATAACCATATCAACGCCATTGTTCATCGCAGCTATAAATGGCGCAGCATCTTCTTTTAACCACGTCTCATAATCTTTTGATACTTGTGGTAAGCCAGTGTGAGAATCAACAGCTGTATCACCGTGACCAGGGAAATGTTTAACTGTGCTAATAACGTTATATGTATTTATTCCTTTTATTGTTGCAATACCCATTTTAGCGACCATTTCTGGATCATCAGAAAAAGAGCGCAAACCAATAACAGGATTATTTGGATTACTATTAGTATCAATAACCGGAGCAAAATTAGTGTTAATACCTAAAGCACGTAATTCACGACCAATGATCTCACCTGTCATTTCCGCATATTTTGGATCATTAGTAGCACCTACTGCCATATTACCAGGTAAAGCACTACCACTGCCTAAACGATATACAATACCACCTTCTTGATCTATACCCATCAACATTGGTATGCCATTACCACTTAAAGCAGCTGCTTGGAAATCCTTCGTTAATTGTAATGTCTGATCTGTTTTTTTGACATTATTAGCAAATAAAATGACTCCCCCAAAATTATGTGTTTTTATTATTTCTCGAACCTCATCATTCATTGTTGTGAAATCAGGTCGCTTATCTTGTTCAATTGAATGATCAGTTGACCATCTACGAAAATCTGGCATAAACATTTGTTCAACTTTTTGTTTAACACTCATTTTTTGTAAAAGAGAATCAACCCGCGATTCAGCGTGAACAGGTGTCATCGCACAAAAAATCATTGCTAACGTTAATGCTGCTGCAAAAATAGTTCGTTTTTTCATCTTTTCCTCTCAATATGTCATAAATGACATGTCGATTATATGCTCCATTTTCGTAAATGAACAGGCTTTTTATGTGTTAATTTCTGGATAGAGAGTTAGAAGGGATAAAAACTAATCTTTCAAGGTTTACTAAGCATCACTTTTCTTGGCTGTAATTCGTAAGAAGAAATTGGTTCAGCAAAACTATGTGCAGATTTTTATAAAGATATTTTGAGATTGAACCAGCTACCAAAAACAAGGCAGGCTTCTGCAAACATTCGACGAACAGGCTTCTGTACTCTTGTGGATCATATCACGATATTCAACAAAGAAGATATCCGTATAACCTTCAGAAATGGCTCGGAAATCAAGATGCTATAAAATGTCCGAATGGAGCTTTTTATTTTCATCGGGGTTGAATAAAATACCCTTAAAGAGGTTTTATGAAAAGGGGGATCCTGCATGCTCATGTGTGCAGTCAGTCTTACTATCTCCCAAGGCTACCTAGTAGAAGGACAAAGTCTACAAAAGTTTTTAGGGAATTTTGAAAGGCGCTGCGCATACCAGCGAAAACAGAGCCGAATGCAAGTGCTCGATGCACGGCACTAGGCTTACCAGCAAAAACACGCCCGCACCCACTGTTACAGCGTGACACTAAGACGCATTCTTAAAAAATACGCCCACAAGCCTTGAATTTAGAGCGCAGAGCAAGTATTATAAGAAAGCTCTTAAGAACGAAATGCGCGCGAACGCTAAAGAACACTACACGAAAGCGTTGCGCATTCGCACTTAACTGCATCATAGATTCGGGTTGTGGCGCAGCTTGGTAGCGCACTTGACTGGGGGTCAAGGGGTCGCAAGTTCAAATCTTGTCAACCCGACCAGATTGTAACCATGCCAGGGCTTCCCTGGCATGTTTTTTTCTACACCGTTTTCTGCGGCTTTCGCGCACTGTTTTCTGCGTACAACTCTTAGTCAGCAAACGACAACAAGCGCTGTACCAGAACACGAAAAATCTCTTGCGCAAGGCGCATTTTTGGCATCTCAGGCAATTCGATGCATTCCTGAGGCAACACCAGCGCTGCTTGCGACGTATCGCACGCAAAACCTTCCGTTGCGCTCACTTTGTTCGCAACAATCATATCGGCATGCTTTGCGACAAGTTTTTCACGCGCATACGGAACCACATTGTTTGTTTCAGCGGCAAATCCCACAACAATTTGGTGCGTTTTTGCTGCTCCCATCTGCTGAAGAATGTCGGGATTTTCCACCAGATCAATGCGCGTCAAACTGTTGTAGTTCTTTATCTTTTTCAGCTTATGATCGGCGCATTCAAGCGGACGAAAATCGCTTACTGCTGCACTGAATAACGCAACGTCACAACTTGAAAAGCGCTCTTGCACTGCCGTGAACATCTCTTGTGCCGAAGTAACGCGCGTTAGATGAACGCCTTCGGGGGCTTGAAGTTTCGTTGGGCCTGAAATAAGCTCGACGTGCGCACCTAGCATGTTTGCTACCTGCGCCAAGCAAAAGCCCATTATGCCCGATGACGGATTGCCAATAAAGCGCACAGGATCGATATATTCATGCGTTGGACCAGCCGTAATAAGAACGCGTTTACCGCTGAGTTCTTTACGCGCTTTGGGCGTCACGTGCGGGCTGGTAAGCTGCAAAGACGCATCAATGCTTTCTGCAAGCTGCGCAGAAGCGTCGGCTTGCTGCAAGGCGTTCGCGTGATGCGCGTCGTCAAAGCACGAGCACACCGCCTCAACAATGCTTTCCGGATCTGCCATACGTCCTTTTCCCACTTCACCGCAGGCAAGCTGACCGACATCAGCTTCCACAAACAACGCGCCGCGTGCTGCTAGTTTGCATCTGTTTTCTTGCGAGATGGGTGCCTCATACATAACACTATTGGCGGCTGGTGCTATAACAAGTGGCGCTTTCGTAGCAAGCACCGACGTGGTAAGTATGTCATCGGCAATGCCGGCGGCCAATTTCGCGATAACATTCATGGTAGCTGGCGCAATAACGAACACGTCCGCCATGCGTGCCAGTGAAATATGGTGAATGGGATCGCTTGGCTTGTCGAAAAGCCCCACGGCAACAGGATGCTTCGTCAGCGCGCGAAACAGCGTTGGGTCGATAAAATGCGTTGCGTGTTCAGTCATCACAACGCGCACGTCAAATGAGCGTTTTTGCAGTTGGCGAATAAGCTCGCACGCTTTATAGATGGCAACGCACGCAGTTACACCAAGCACCACACAAGGCTGCGTTTTGCGCGCAAAGTCGTGTGCGTAAGCGTGTTCGTGACCGTGACCGTATTCGTAACCGTGAACGTTTGCGGCATCGCCCGTGCACCCGCTCCCCTGTGCGCCAGCGTACTCGCCAGCACCCGCGCGTAAATCCGTGTTGTTCGCACTCACGTGCGCGCTTGCGCTTAGCAGCTCACCTGCATAGTTGCGTTGCTGTGTCATGCGATCATCTCGTTTCTGGCGGCGTATGTTCCTGCGCAGACGCCTTTGCACCAGGTGCGTCATGCGCATCAATATGCGGCTCAAGCACATGCGCTAACACGTCACATTGCAGTGCACTTTTTCCTAAACAAGGCACATAGATAAACGCGCGCACTTTGCCGTCTTCACCAGGTGCAGCATGCTCGTCAAATGTAGGCTTAATGTCATAGAACACATCGTAGCGCGTTTCAAGACAATCAACCGCAAAGCCTGGACAGATAAAAAACACCCGCTCATGGCCTTGTTGCGCGATGCGAATAATAGTATCGTGCGTTGAGGGCGTAAGCCACTCGCAGTATTTTGAAAACTTGCTTTGATAGCACAAATTCCACTGTTCAGGCGCCAGATTGAGCGCCGCAGCAACAGCGCGCGCCGTTTCTTGCGTTTGTTTCTGATACGGGTCGCCCGCTTCTACATCGGGAACGGGAATTGAGTGGAACGAAAACACCAGCCTGTCGTTTTGCTGCTTCGAAAAACCAGCATCGCGAATAGACTGCGCAAGTGCGCTGATATAGGCGCTATCGTTGTGGTAGTTGTCGATATACGTCCACGTGCAATTCCAGTTAAGCGCTTTAAGTGCCGCTTGTACGCGCAGATAACTCGACTTTGTTGTTGAAAACGCATGCTGCGGATACAAAGGCAACACGACCAGCTTGTTTACGTGCGCTGCTTGCAGCTGCTGAAGTGCCGATTGAATAGACGGATTGCCATAATTCATGCCCATTGCAAAGCTGCATTGTGTGTTTGACGTGCTTAAACGCACTGATAGCTGCTGACAAAGCGAACTCATTGCATCAATTAAGGGTGAGCCTTGTTCTGTCCAGATTTTCTTGTAACGCTCGGCTGATGTAACGCCACGACGTGGCAAAATAAACAAGTGCAGAATACATTTCCATAAAAACCAATTTACGTTGTGGATAAGCAGCTTGTCACTAAGCATGTCTTTCAGAAACGCGCGAACGGCAGGAGGTGTTGGCGCGTCAGGCGATCCGGTATTTACCAGCAACACGCCCACACGCTGTTTGCCGTGCGGTGCACCCGTTCCCACACCAGAAGTTATACCAGTTCCAGCGCCTGTTTGAGTGTCGCTTCTATCTGTCATGATGTACCGCCTTATACGTTTGATACTTCTTTAACTGCACAAGCTTCAATCGATGGATACGGGCTGTGCTCAAGTTCAGCAAAAACGCGCGCTCCAGCATCGGTTGTGTTGTATGTGCGCTGGTCAAGCAAGGAAAGTGCGCGGCGCAAATCGCGCGGAAGGTTATCCATAAAAGACAGCTTCTGTTCACGCTGAGGATGATCAAATGCAATCCGATACGAATGCAAAAATTGGCGCTGAAGCTCAAGGCATTCTTTGCCTTTGTACGGCGCAAACGCGTTATACACAGGCTCTCCCACCAGCGGATGCTTCACATATTCCAAATGCACGCGAATTTGATGCGTGCGTCCCGTAAATAATTTGCAATCGATAAGCGTAAAGCCATCATCACGCTCGCCTGCGTCATAACGCCGCAAAACCGTAAGCGAGGTAAGCGCGCTGCGTGACTGCGGACAATCGCGAACTGACATGCGCTTTCTATCGCTTGTGGAACGCGCGATGGGCGCATCGATAAGCGCCGTGTCGTGAGGAATGATGCCATGCACAAGTGCCATGTAGTGCCGCTCGACACTGCGCGATGCGATAGCGCGCATCAAAGCTTCACCTGCAGCATCCGTTTTGGCTGCAAGCATCAGACCAGATGTGTTCATATCAAGGCGGTGAACAATGCCAAGCCTGTCGTTTTCGCCTTGCAAATTGCACAGATGATCTGCGCCGCAATGATAAATAAGCGCATTCACAAGCGTACCATGCGTATGATCGTCGCACGGATGACACACAAGCCCCACTTGCTTTGACAACACAATCAAATCGTCATCTTCGTAGCGAATATCAAGCGCAATGTCCTCGCCATACAGCGAAAGCGCGCAGGCGTCGTTGCTTACAACGGGATAAATTACCACGTCACCCGTATTGACGCAGTATTTCTTTGGTTGCGCCGTGCCATTCACCAGCACTTCATTGCGCTGAAGCACCTGCGCTGCTTGCGAGCGCGTTGCAAACAAGCCCGCTTGCGCGAGCGCTGCATCAAGGCGCATCCCGTGCATAGATTCTGGAACGATATAACAGCGCGTTGCACTCATACGCTGCCCTCTTTTGCGCTATGAGTGTGTGTTACGTCTGCTTGAGCGTGCAACGCACGCACATGGCGAAGCGTCGCACGC
>CAMPNZ010000057.1 GCA_946892075.1 uncultured Coriobacteriales bacterium | reverse complement strand
ACGTTTCTGCTTGCGTGATACGTTTCTGCTTGCGTGATACGTTTCTGCTTGCGTGATACGTTTCTGCTTGCGTGGCGCATTGTTCCAGTTCATCGTGTTTTTGCGCGCCTGGGTACGTTTCCTGCCTCCAAGACCACCAGCACCGCATTACTCGCCAGCAAAAAATCCTTGCGCAATGCGAACGGAAATGCAATGCGCGTCTTCGTCAACTTCAGCAAGCAAATCGCTATGCGCGGGCACAAGCAAGCGCGTTTCTCCATCCTGAACAGGAAGCACGTCAAATTCCACATCAAACAGAGGGTTCATCGGCGTATCAAAGTAATTTACGATAGTGCCTGCTGCCCGCCCATCAACGCTGCACAAGCGCCAACCTATCCACGGATGAGCAGCCTGCGCCTTCAGGCGCGCCGCTACCAGTTCCTTATCAAGCAACACATGACAGCCCACATAAGCACGCGCAGCACTTAAGGTATCAACGCCACTAAACGTTACATACGCCGAGGTATCGCGCACGTTTGAAACATCGCTTACTTCAAGAAATCGCGGTGAATCAAGAACAGGCGGAACAAGCGCCACCCGCATGCCTTTTTCCAGCAAAAAAGGAAGCCCCTGTGCTGCGTGCACAACAAAGCTTCCTTGAGTATGTATCGTTTTCGCAATATATGCGACATCGCTCAGCGCGCGCACAACCGTTCAGCCCTAGACAATTTCAACGTCAACAGAGCTAATCGAGCTGTCGGCAGCAGCGCGTGCCAGCGTGCGAATCGATTTCACAACACGCCCCTGACGACCGATTACTTTGCCGGCGTCTTCTTCATGAACATGCACTTCAACACGCAAATGTGCATCATCCGACACCTGTGTGTTAATGCTAAGATCATCGGGAAAATCGATTAAGGGCACCACAACACTGCGTACCAGCTGAGCTACTTTTTCTGCCTGATCAGCCATTGGAACTATTCGCCCTTATGAGATTTAATAAGACGAGCAACAGTATCGGTAGGCTGCGCGCCGCACGAGATCCAGTAGTCAAGACGCTCATCGTTAAGGGTAAGAAGCGCAGGGTGTACGCAGGGATTATAGCGTCCCACTTCCTCAATAAAACGTCCATCGCGAGCGCAACGAGAATCAGCAACAATCACGCGATAATATGGGCGCTTTTTTGCACCATGACGTGCAAGGCGAATTTTAACTGCCATGTAGAAAACTCCTTTATGTCTCTTTTGTTATCAAGACGCACGCCACGCTTACACGGATTGCGTCTTTATGAACAGCAACCAAATATATTACTGACCTTTTTATGTTTTGACAAGCACGCAGGCGATTTTTTTACAAGATACGCACATGTAGGTGCTCTTAGTCGGTTTCGCGGGGAACGTATCGCAGCAACAATGTGTAACGGGAACACGTTACAGCAGCGGCGCGCAACTGTGCGAAGCGATGGTCAAAACCGCTTGCAGCAACGCCGCCACGCCCACGCGCTACGAATCTTTCAGCATGTCTTGCAACTTTTTCAAGTCGCCCATGCCAGGCATTCCCATACCCATGCCGGGCATACCGCCAAAACGCCTTTTCAGCTTGCCTTTTTTCCCTTTCTTCCCCTTCTTGAAATGCTCGGCGCTCTCTTGAAGGGTGGGCATCATTTTGCGTACCATCTTGCGCGTTTCGCCATATTTCTTCATCAGCTGATTAACATCGGTAACGCTCACACCAGCTCCAGCGGCAATGCGCGCGCGACGTCGTCCGTTAATGCAATCAGGCTTTTCGCGTTCTTCTTTTGTCATAGAAAAGATAATTGTTTCCATGCGCTCAAAAATTTTCTCATCCACTTTCCCAGATGAAAGCGCTCTATCGCCACCCGGCAACGCACCAATAAACTTCGAAATGCCGCCAATTTTCTTAATTTGCTTGTTCATTTCCAGAAAGTCGTTCAAGTTCAAATCGGCATGGGCAAGGCGCTGTGCTTCTTCTTCGCGTAGCTCGTCTTGCTGCACTTTAACAGCACTTTCGATAAGGCTAACCATATCTCCCATGCCCAAAATGCGCCGCGCAAGACGATCGGGGTGCAGCGGCTCAAGCGAGTCGGGCTTCTCGCCCATGGAAATAAATTTGATAGGCTTGCCGGTAGTTTCGCGCACAGAAAGCGCCGCACCACCGCGCGCATCGCCGTCCATCTTCGAAAGAATAACGCCGTCAAAGTCAACTTTTTCAGCAAACGCGTGCGCTACATTCAGCGCATCCTGACCGATCATGGCGTCGATAACCATCAAAATTTCGTCAGGCTCAAGCGCAACTTTCAGCTGGTACATTTCATCCATCATGGCGTCGTCAATATGCAAACGACCTGCGGTATCAACAATTACCACATCGCGCATGGTGCTGGTAGCGTGCGAAAGGCTTTCCGTCGCAATTGCAAGCGGATTGCGCCCATCGCCGCGATACACCGGAATATCCAGTTCGCGCCCCAGCGTTTCCAGCTGATCGGCCGCAGCAGGACGATACACGTCGCACGCAGCAAGAAGCGGCCTTTTACCTTGGCTTTTCAGCATATACGCCAGCTTTGCGCAGGCGGTCGTTTTACCTGAACCTTGCAAACCAACCAGCATCACCACATTGGGATGCTTGTTTTGCGCCAGCTCAAGACCTTGCATTTCCCCGCCAAGCATGTCGGTAAGTTCATCAAGAACCACTTTCACAACGTTTTGAGCAGGCGTAAGCGAATTCAGAACCTCAGCGGCAGAACAGCGCTCGGTTGCGCGAATGCTAAAGCGCGACACCACCTTGAAGTTGACGTCGGCTTCAAGCAGCGCCAAGCGAACCTCGCGCATCGCTTGCGCAATATCAGCTTCAGTAAGACGGCCTTTACCTCGCAAGGCTCCAAGCGCGTTTTGTAAACGCTGCGACAAACTTTCAAACATAGCTACTCCTTGTTAAATGTACCTAAAAGACCGTCAACATAACTGCGCGCATCGAAATCTTTCAAATCGGACAGCTGTTCTCCAACACCAAGCTTCAAAATAGGAAGCGACAAATCGTGCGAGATAGCAAGCGCAATTCCGCCTTTGGCGCTGCCGTCAAGCTTGGTGATGATAAGCCCATCAAGCCCCAGCGCCGCGTTGAATTCGCGCGCTTGCAACAAACCGTTTTGCCCGGTTGTTGCGTCAAGTACCAAAATACAATACACGGGAACGTGAGCGCGCTTTTTTACCACGTTGCACACTTTTTGCAGCTCACGCATTAAGTCGGCCGACGTGTGAAGGCGCCCAGCGGTATCGATAAGAACATAATCGGCGCCGCTTGCTTCTGCGCGCTCGATGGTTTCAAAACACACGCTTGCAGGGTCGCTACCGCGCGTGCGGGAACAAATTTCCACATCAGCGCGCTGCGCCCAGGCTTCTAGCTGCTCGATGGCAGCCGCGCGAAAGGTATCAGCGCTGCCCAGCAACACGTGCTTGCCGCTATCGTGCAGCGTACGAGCAATTTTTCCGCAGGTAGTTGTTTTACCTGAACCGTTAATGCCCACAAACAGCATAACGCACGGCTCGGTAAAAAAATCATGCTCAGCAGGCGTAAAGCGTTCTTCAAGGCTGTCTTTCAAATTCTCAAGCACGCTGTACGCATCGGGAAGCGCCAAACGCCGCGCGCGCTGGCGCAAGTCGGCAACAACCTCGCTTGCAAGCGGCGCACCGCAGTCCGACAGGATGAGCGTTTCCTCCAAGCCTTCCCAAAAGGTATCGTCAAGCTTGGGGCCACGATCAAGCAGCACATTCATGTGTTCGCGAATTTTTTGGCGTGAACGCTCAAGCCCTTCGCTAAATTTACCGAATAAACCCATGTCAACCCCTACTTATTTCGTTTGTACTTCGCGCGTGGTGCGGGCGGCGCGTATGCCCGTGTCGGCATCCGTGTACGCGCAACCAGCAGAATCATCCTGCGCGTTTCGGCTTGCTGCCGTTTCCTGCGCACGCGTGTTCCCCGCTGCCGTTTCCTGCGCTTCGTCAATCGATTGCGAAAGCACGCGCGTAACGCCATCACCGCGCATGGACACTCCGTAAAGCACCTGCGCATGTTCCATCGTAGCACGTTGGTGCGTAATCATAATAACCTGACTGGAGCGCTGCAAAGTATCAATATACCGTATCAATCTTAGCAGGTTTGCGTCATCAAGGGCAGCTTCAACCTCATCAAGCAGAAAAAAAGGCGCATTGCGCACACGGTACACCGCAAAGATGAACGCAAGCGCACAAAGCGAACGCTCTCCCCCGCTCATCAGGCGCAACGATGAAATTTTCTTTCCTCGCGGCGACACATAAATTTCAATGCCGCCTGCGTTTTCTGAAGTTTTTTCGGCATCCTTGGCGCCGATAGATTCAGTATCGCTTTCAGGTTCTTTTTCAGCGTCGTTTTCACCAGCATCATTGGAAGAAATAAGCTGCAAGCGTGCCTCGGCACCATGGAACAAGTACGAAATGACGTCGGAGAAATTGCGCGCTGTTTCGTCAAAAGCCTGCCGAAATTGCGTATCGATGCGTTTTGCAAGCACGTCGATGATGTGCTGAATATGCTCGCGCGCACGCGCAATATCCGCTACCTGCGCTTCCAATTCAGCCAGACGCGCCTTTTGAGCTTCGTATTCCGCAATGCTGTGTTCGTCCACGTTTCCTAACTGGTGCAATTGTGCCTCAAGCTGCTGGAAGCGCGCGTGTGCAGCGTCACGATCAAAATGCGGTGAGGGACAATACGGCTGCTCATAACCGTGTTTCTTAAGTGCTTGAAGAACGCCCTCGCGCTCCACTTCCAATTTTCCAATTGCAACACGCTGGTCCGTTTGCAACTCTTGCAACTTGGCGCACTGTTCTTGAACGGCCAATCGCGCCCGCAGCACCTGATTAAACTGCTGCTCAAAGGCCGATTTGTTGCGCTCGATGCTCTCTTTTTGCTGCGTGAGCGTCTCCATAATACGGTGATATGTTTCATCAAGAACGCTCAGCAGCGTTTGCATGGCGCTGGTGTGGGAACAGCGCAGCTGAAAACGCTGCTCTTGCTGGCAATACACTGCGTGTTCGCGCTGCAATTTCTCCAATTCAGCAGCCGTTTGTGTGCGTTGCAACGACGTCGATTGAATGCGCTCATGCATGCTTGCACTGTGCACCTGAACCGCGTTCAAGTTGTTTTGAAGCTTCGCACGCTCGCGGCGGGCGTCTTCTTCTTCGCGCTCAAAAGCTGCAATATCACGCTCGAAGTTCTTCACATCCCCTTCACACTGCGCTAAGCGCTGCGCAAGCTGCTCACGCGCGTTTTGTGTGGCTTGAAACTCCTGGTCAAGTGGCTCTAAAAGCGACTGCGTATACGCGTGCTTTTCGCGAGCTTTCTGGAGAGCGTCCGCTACGCGCTTCAGCTGAAGCGCATGAGCTTGCATCGTTGCCGTATGCTCAAGAGCAGCTTGCGTAGCAGCGCGGGATGCACTCTCGCATTGATCAAGCTGCGCCTTGCAAGCGTCGCTTTGCAAGCGGGCGCGTTCAAGCTGTTCACGCTGCGCGTCGATAGTGCTTGCAAGTACGCGCAGCTGGCGGCTTATCGTAAGCAAGTTTGCGGCTTGTTCCTGCTCTTCTTCATTGACGTGTTCCTGTTTGTGATGCTGCTTTTCACCATGTACGTGCGCAGATGATGACGGTGCGTCCGTAGCGCTCGATTGCGTTCGCACTACAAGAACGCGTCCATCGCTATACGCAAGTTCGCAGGCTGGCGTTGCAAAACACAGCGCTTCGGTGCACGTTTGCGTAGCGTGATACGCCTGTTCGAAGGTGGGCATCAGCACTACATTGCCAAGCAAGCTGGTAAGATGCGGCGATTGTGCAGCAGGAATGTCAAGCTGATGAATAAGCAGCTTATCGTAGTAGCGCGACGACGTGTGAGGCGCGGCGTTGTCGGCGTGAGGCTGCGCTGATAGCGGCTTCGCTTGCGATTCTGCGTTCAGATCGGCGCCTGGCTTCGTTCCCGACGCCACAACATCATCTTGGTGCGTTTCACCAGAACATCCCCATAAAAGCGACACGCACCCGCGTTGCTTCATCTGCTCTACCGCGTGCAGCGAGCGCTGCGCGTTGTCAAACGAATCAAAGGTAAACGCGCTCACGTAATCACCCAAAAGCACGCTTACCAAATTCTCCAAATGCGCTGGTACCTTCAGCGTATCAATAAGCAGCGGCGCCGTATCGCCTGCGCTTTGCAAACGTTCAGCAAACCACGTATGCGCGCTGTTAAGCTCCAACATCTGCTGTCTCAGCTTCAAAAGCGAAGCGTGCTGCTGGCATGCTGCCTGATAGCGCGCCTGAACATCAAGCACCTGCGCTTGAACGTCACGATACGCTTGCAGCGCTTCCTCGTGTGCCGCACGCGCCTGCTGCGCCGCGCTCTGCAATGATTCCTTGCGTGAATCAAGCTGTGAACTGCGCGATTGTAAATCTTCATGCTCGGTTTCAAGCGCTGCACACTCGTCATTGAGTTCCGCAACGCGCGCCGTAAGCGCAGCAATTTTCTCCGCAAGAACAGAATTCCGCTGCGTGTTTTGGAAAAGTTCCTGCTGATGTGTGCGTTGTGCCTGTTGAGCGGCCTTGTACTGTTCACGCTTTGCTGCAAGTTGCGTTTCACGCTGGGTACGTGCTTCGCGCAATTCGTGCAACTGCCTGCGAATTTCCGCTTGCTGTTCCTGTTGTTCTTCATAGCTGTGCTGATACGAAGCAAGCTGCTGGCAAAGCATATCAAGGCGGCATTTTAGTTCGGCAAATCGGTGCGGATACGCCTCTTTCATGCGAAGCTGCGTATCATGCAGGTCGCGATAGGTGCGCAAACGCTGGTCAAGGGCATTTTTCAACAACTGTGTTTTTTCGTGAACAGCACGAGCTCTTTGCTCTTGTGCGCAAGCGTGTTCTTCCTGCTTGGCAAACTGCGCACGCTTTTCGTGTTCGTCGCTTACCATATTCTGGTGCTCGCTTTGCGCCTGTTGCAGCTGACGTGCGTCTTCGGCAAGTTTTTCTAAGTTAGCATTATGTGCATCGATACGCTCGTTTAAGCCAAGCAGCTTGTCAGCCCATAAATCAAATTGCAGGGAATCGTAGGATACGCGCAGTTCACGAGCCTTTTTCGCACGCTCCGCCTTTTTTGCAAGCGGCGCCAGCGTACGCTTCATTTCTTCACTAAGTGCATGGACCTGCGCAAGATGCTCATCCATACGCGCAAGCTTTTCGCTACTTTTTTCGTTTTGTTGCTTAATTTTCAGAATGCCCGCCGCCTCTTCGATAAGCGTGCGGCGCTCAAGCACAGAAGACTGCAGAATTGCATCCAAATTTCCCTGCGCAATAACCGAATTTAAGCCAGTGCCAAGCGCGGTGTCGTGCAAAAGCGAAATAATATCGCAGCGCCGATATAACACGCCGTTGATGAAGTAGCTTGATTCTCCATTTCTGGTAAGGCGGCGCATGATTGACACTTCGTTAAAGTCAAGCGCAAGCGTGTGATCTGAATTGTCCAACACCAGCTCTACCTCGGCAAACGAGGACGCCGCGCGCGTTTTCGAACCGGCAAAAATAACGTCATTCATAAGGGAGCCGCGCAATTTTTTTGCGTTGCGCTCGCCAAGCACCCACAAAACAGCGTCAGAAATATTCGACTTACCCGAGCCATTAGGGCCCACCACAGCGCTTAATCCAGGGGAAAATCGCAACGAAACCTTGTCGGCAAACGACTTAAATCCGCGTATGTTCAGCGCTTTTAGATACATACCGACGCAGTGCTCCGTGTTATTCGCTGGAGTGTTGCGAAGGAAGATGAGTGTTTTCTGCGGGCGCGGTGGTTTCGCTGAGCTCACCATCTGCACTGCTGGCGCTTGCTTGCTGGGCAGCGTCATGCTTTTTTTGCTTGAGAGCGGCGCGCGCAGCAGCCTTTTGCGCTTTCGCTTGAGCGTTCGCGCAAATCCTGTCGGCTTTTTCCTGCGCGTTCGTAAGCGTTTTGTGAGCTTTTTTCTGGGCTTGTTCCACGCCTTTACGTGCGCGTTCGCACTCGTCAACACCAAAGCCAAAAAACTCGCTTAAACGTGCAAGTGTTGATTTTGCTGCCTGACTTTCAGCTTCTTTCTTCGTGCGTCCGCTGCCCTGCGCAAGACCATGACTGCCAGCAAATACCTGCGACACAAAGGTTCTATCATGCGGCGGACCTTGCGTTTTTACAAGTCTATACGTAGGCGTAATGCCGCCAACTTGCAATTTTTCTTGCAGCAAGCTTTTCGGATTTTCAGGCTCTTTTGCCATGTCAATCGACATGCGGGGAATAAGCGTGCGCTCAACAAACACGCGCGCGCAATCCATGCCGCCATCAATAAACAGTGCAGCAACAAGCGCTTCGTACACGTTTTCAAGCGCTGAAGTTAAACCACGCTTGCCCGTGCCGCGCTCAGAGGACCCAAAAAAGATGACGTCCGACAGGCCAAGTTCGCGTCCTACCTGCGAAAGCGACGTTCCTG
>CAMPNZ010000056.1 GCA_946892075.1 uncultured Coriobacteriales bacterium | reverse complement strand
CGCAATGACGTTGGGAAGGGCGTCAAAGCGCGTGGGCGGTGCGAGTTTGGGAACGCATCGGAACGCGTGGACGAGTAACGGCGCACCAAAGCGCGCACGCAACATGGCGGCGGGAAGATGCTGGTGAGCGTGTTGAAACGCGCGAGTGGCGCGGGCGGTTCGTTCGTCAAGCAAGACTGAACGAAATACGCACATGGGATTGAATGTTGGAATGGATTGTTGAAAGGTAGCGGCACTATGAATAGCAAGCATAACACAAAAACACCAGCTGAAAAGCACACAAACCAGGCTACCACCAGCACAAACACCGCCGCTCCAAGCCTCCATGCCAGCGCAGCAACCGATAGCACCGTCGCAACTGCCAACACCGCCGCAACTGCCAACACCGCCGCAACCGCAACCGCCGCAACTGCCACCACCGCCGCCACCACCACCAGCGCCAGCGAAAACGACGCGTTCGAAGAGATGCCCGAGGCAGAACTGCTCTACGAACTTGCCGACCTGTTCAAAGCGCTGTCGGACACCACGCGCATTCGCATCCTGTGTTTGCTGCTGGGGCGCGAATTTTGCGTCGCCGACATCGAGCACGCACTTGGCGTATCGCAAAGCGCAGTTTCGCACCAGCTACGCCTTCTAAAGCAGGCTCACCTGGTGAAATTCCGCCGCGACGGCAAAAACATCGTCTATTCGCTGGCCGACGACCACGTGTACACCATGATCGCACAGGGCATGACGCACATCTGCGAGTAGTGGTGCGCAACGCAGCGATGCACGAAGAATCAACGGCGTAACAGCGCAACAATGTAGGTATCGTCTGTTGAATTGGGAAGAAAAAAACAAGAACCATCAGGGGAAAAGGAAGGTAATTATGAAACGAGTAATTAGACTAGACGGAGAATTGTGCCCGAACTGCGGCAGCAAAATTGAAGATACGCTGAAAAAGTCGCCGCTGGTAGAGGACGCAAAAGTGAACGCGCTTACCATGCGTTTTACGCTTGAGGCGCAAGACGAGAACTTCAACGAGGCCTACGAGCTTGCGAAAAAAACGTTCAACGCCATTGAGCCTGATTGCACGTTTCGCGCGTAACGCACGCTAGCAATAGCGAGGCTTACCAGCGGGAACGGGTGCGAGCTCGGCGATGTACCGGCGCAAGAACAGGAGCGGGAACGGTGTCACTTGCTTGCAACCGGCGCTACTGGTTAGCAACGGGAACGGCTCGCAACCGGTAACACCACCGCCACCAGCGCCAGCAGCTCCGCCAGCACCGCAACCGCAACCACCGCCACCAGAGCCAGCGCCACTGGTTCTCAACGGCAAACGGGAACAACACCCGAGAACCCCGCTGCAACCAGCGCCAGCGCAGGCACCGTAACCGCGCCAGCACCGCACCCAGCACCTCAACCAGCGCCGCCACCGGCACCGACACCGCGTCACCGTACGCTCACGATTTCTGTAAAGGACACATATGACTGCAAAACAAAAAAAGACACTCCTGCGCATAGGCGTCGCACTCTTCTTCTTTATTGTTATTGAGCTGCTGCCTTTGCACGCATTTTTCGCTGATCCCTACGATCTGTACGCCGAGTTCGCGCTTTTCCTTATACCCTACCTCATTGCTGGGTATGACGTCATCGCAAAAGCCATCCACGGCATAACCCATGGTCAGGTGCTTGACGAAAGCTTCTTGATGGTAATCGCTACTGTCGGAGCGTTCGCGCTGGTGTTCTTCCCGGAAAGTCAGCCGCACATGGCGGAAGGCGCCGCGGTAATGATATTTTACAAGGTGGGAGAATGGTTCGAGTTGTATGCGGTTGGCAAAACGCGCAAGTCGATTGCCGACATGATGGACATCGCGCCCGACTACGCAAACATCGAGCAGAACGGTGAACTGGTGCAAGTTGACCCCTACGACTTGAACGTGGGCGACGTGTTCGTCGTAAAGCCTGGTGAGCGCATCCCTCTAGACGGCAAGGTGCTGCAAGGGAAAAGCCAACTTGACACGTCGGCGCTCACAGGCGAAAGCGTTCCGCGCGTGGTTGAGGAAGGCGCGCTTGTGACCAGCGGCTGCGTGAACATGAACGCTCCGTTGCACGTTGAGGCTCTAAAACCCTTCGAGCAATCAAGCGTTGCACGCATCCTTGAACTGGTAGAAACTGCCAGCGAGAAAAAAGCGCGCACCGAGAACTTCATCACTCGTTTTGCGCGTTTTTATACGCCCGTCGTGGTTGTAATTGCCCTGCTCATCGCGCTGGCAAGCCCCTTTTTGCTGCAAACCAGCTGGTCGCAAGCTATTCAAAGCGCGCTCATTTTCCTGGTAGTAAGCTGCCCCTGCGCGCTGGTTATCAGCGTTCCGCTGTCGTTCTTCGGAGGCATTGGCGCGGCGTCGCGTGCTGGCATTCTCATTAAAGGTTCAAACTATCTTGAGTCGCTTGCCCAGGTAGAAACCACGGTTTTCGACAAAACGGGAACGCTTACCAACGGCACCTTTAGTGTAGTTGCCATTCATCCGCAATCGGGTGTCGACCCCGACCTGGTGCTTTCCATGGCTGCGCACGCGGAAGCGTACTCCGATCACCCCATCGCGCTTTCGCTCAAACAAACCTACGAGGGCGAAATTGATTCATCGCACGTGGAAGATGTAGTGGAAGAGGGCGGCGCTGGCATTCGTGCACGCATTGGAAATCGCCAGGTAGTTGTAGGAAATACGCGCCTTATGGAAGAAGAAGGCATCAGCTGGTCGGGTTGCGAACTGATGGGAACGGTGCTGCATGTAGCGCTTGACGGCGCCTACATTGGCCACATCGTTATTGCCGACATGATAAAATCCGAGGCCATCGACGCAATTTCCAACATTCACAAGGCGGGCGTACAGAAAGTGGTCATGCTTACAGGCGATCGCGCTGAAACGGCCGAAATGGTTGCGCAGAAGCTGGGCGTTGACTCGTATTGCGCGCAACTGTTGCCGCAAGACAAAGTAAGCCGCGTGGAAGAACTGCTTAAAACCACTTCTGAAAAGGGAAAACTTGCCTTTGTTGGCGATGGCATCAACGACGCGCCCGTTCTAATGCGCTCGGATATCGGAATTGCCATGGGCGCGCTTGGCACTGACGCTGCTATCGAAGCCGCCGACGTGGTACTTATGGACGACAAGCTGTCAAAAATTCCGTTCGCTATAAATCTGTCGCGTAAAACGGTGCGCATCGTGTGGCAAAACATTGTATTTGCGCTGGGCGTGAAACTGGCTGTGATGATTCTTGCGCTGCCTGTTATTGGTATCGCAAACATGTGGATGGCGGTGTTTGGCGATGTAGGCGTAACCGTCATTGCCATTTTGAACGCCATGCGCGCACTTATGATTCGCCCCGAAAATGCCGAGAACGCGGGAACGTCGCAGACGGGCGCGTTGCAAACGGGAACGTCACAGATAGCGGCATCGCACGAAGATTCTGCAGGTTCTGCAACCGCACACGCATAAACCACGTGCTACCATTCAAAAAAAGGAGCACCTTGTAACGTAGATGCTCCCCATACCGAACAGACACCTAAGTTCCTAGGTGTCTGTTCTTATAATGTGCCATTAATGCTATGTCGCACGCGGACAGTTCCCGCTGACACGTTCACCACCAGCTTAGCGCACGTTCGCACTCGACGCTGACGCGTTTACAGGCTGGCAGTTCGCACGAAACTGCATGCTAAAGACGCTGCATACTAAAGACGCTGCGCGGCTTCATCTTTCTCGAATGGCAAAGGATCGGCATAACTTCCCCACTCAGGTACATTAAACGTTTCCGTCCAATAACCCAATGCGCGAATGACCAGCGCAGTTTCAATCGAACTGAGCACCATCGCAACATAAACGGCAAGCAGCAGCAGCGGAATAATAAGCAATACCGCGGCAATAGCAGCATTAACCGTAGCACCACTCATGGCAAAACACGCAGCCATCGGAATTATCACTATCAGGCCCGCTATAACCAATCCAACAATCGTAACAACAACCGTCACAATAATTGACATCAGCCATACTTTCAAAATACCAAGGATGTTGTGCGTGAGCATTTTCCATACTTTATCAAGACGAAAACCCGCGTTGAACGAGTCGTAAATGGCAACGCGCATGCTCATAATCCAGCCAACAATCGTTAAAATTACCGAAACAACCATGCCGAATAAGCTCGAATGGGGTGCCAAATATAACGGAAGCATGTTAAACAGAACGTTCGGATCGCTCAACGACTGAGGCGAATAAGCAAGCATTTGCGAAATACGCGTTACACTTGCAAGCATATCGACGTTCAGAATGAATGACGTAATGGCGGCAACAATTAACGAGATGATGAAAATCAGACCGCCACGCGAATACAGCTTCCCGTCTTTGTTTTCGAAAATGCGACGTGGCATAGGCTGATTGATACCCCATGCACGCTCGCGCGCCCACGTGTACAAATATCCGTACACAACAATAGCGCCAAAAATAGGAATCAGCGAAACAAGCGCAAGTTTCAGCATAATTACGAACCAGCCAGGTGACGAGGTTATATCGTGCCATGAGTCGTAGAAATAACGGGGCTGCTGCATAATGTGCTCCTTCCAAAAAGCAAACTGTTACTAAAAAGATTATTGAACGTAACAATTATAACGTATCTGTTCTTTGGAACACGTACAGCATACGTAAAAATCTGTACAACTCTGAAAGCTGATTGGTGGTACCGCACGAGGTTAAAGTGTGCGCCGTCGCCATTTTCTGCTGTTGCGTCTGTACGCCAAAAACACTAAAATTAACGTACAAACGCAACACAGAAAGATAATGAAATGCCGAAAAACGAAGACACACCTAAAAAAGATCTATTGTTTGAGCACCTAAAACGTAATCGCGGCATCATTACGTATAAAGATTGCAAAACGATAGGGCTGCCCACAATCTACTTGACAAGATTTGAGCAGGCAAAATATCTTACTCGTATCGAAAAAGGCATCTATCTATCTACGCATGCAAATTATGATGAATATTATTTTTTTCAATATCACTACCCCAGGACAATTTTTTCCTATATTTCGGCTCTCTACCTACATGGAATAACGGATGAAATTCCTCAATATTATGAAGTGACAGTGCCAAAAGGTTATCGCTTTAGACGACCCGCGCAAAATGTATACGTCCATACTGTTCCTAAAGAATTTCTTAATCTAGGAGCGGTGTCCGCAATAACACCCATGGGAGGCAAGGTTAGAGCATATAATTTCGAACGAATTGTCTGTGACATGATTTATAATCGATCCACGATTGATACTGAACTTTTTGTTAAGACGCTTCAAACATACAGTACGTACCCTAAGCAAGACATCGCGCAACTATATGAATATGCATCGAGAATGGATATCTTGGATGAAGTTAAAAAAACACTTGAGGTGCTTTTATGAATAAAGCGGCATTAACAGCATTCTGTCATAAAATTGCTAATCAAACTGGGCTTACAAATTGTATTAATTATACTAATCTATATGTACTACCTGAAAAGGAAAAACAAGCAATAAAAAATCCCACCAACGCATGAGTAAAACACGTTTGGTGGGATTTGTATAAAACAAAAGTACTGTAAAAACAGAAGTGTCGTCAGCACCTTTGACGCAAAAAGCACAAGCGCCACCTGCTACGTAATCGTGCGGTTGTCAGCTTCTATACGAAACTTGCAGCAGCGCCTTCTACGCAAAATTCCAGCAGCAGCACCTACTACTTAAGGGTAACAGCAGCGCCAGCTTCTTCAAGTTTAGCCTTGATTTCTTCAGCCTTGTCCTTAGCAACACCCTCGGCAACAGGCTTAGGAGCACCTTCAACGGTTTCCTTAGCTTCCTTAAGACCAAGGCCCGTAATCTCACGAACAACCTTGATAACAGCAATCTTGTTGTCGCCAAAGCCTTCGAGGATAACGTCGAACTCAGTCTTTTCCTCAGCAGCAGCGTCAGCACCAGCGGCAGCACCAGCAGCAGCAACAGCAACAGGAGCAGCAGCTGAAACGCCAAATGTTTCTTCGATCATTTTTACGAGCTCAGAAGCCTCAAGAAGAGACATTTCTTTTAAAGCCTCAATAATTTCTTCTTTAGTAGCAGCCATAATCTTTTCCTTTCAATAGGCTGTGTGTTCATTGTCGCGCGCACCCGTTTCGTGCGCCATTGTCGTACGCACCCATTTCGTGCGCCATTGTCGCACGCACCATGACGTGCGCTTATGCAGCACTTATGCTGCACTCAACCTCAAAGTGCCGCCTAAGCAGCCGATTTCTTTTCTGAAACCTGGTTGATAGATTGTGCAAGACCACTGGGCACGCCGTTGATGGACACAGCCAGTCCGCGTGCAACGCCAGAAATAGCGCCAGCAATTTTTGCGTACAGTTCCTCGCGCGTAGGAAGCGAAGCAACTGCTTGGAATTCTGCAGGGCTTACGAAATTACCCTCCAACATTCCACCTTTGATAACAAGCTTTTCGTTACCTTTTGCAAATTCGGTAAGCGCCTTTGCAGACGCAACAGGATCGTTTTTGCAGAAGATAAACGCAGATGGGCCTTCCAAAATTGCATCAAGGCAGGTAACATCGTGCTCGTTGAGCGCAATGCGAACCAAGGTATTTTTATACACCTTCATAGACGCATCGGCTTCACGAATAGCATTACGCAGGGTTTCAACTTCTTTAACGGTAAGTCCGCGATAGTCAACAACCCACGCGGCGCTCAAGCCGTCGATGTCGGCTTTAATGGAATCCATCATTGCTTTGTTCTGGGCATTTGGCATACAAGACACCTCCTTTCGTAGCAGCGTTTCCGCTTGGAGGCTTCGCATAAAAAACGACTCCCCGCATTAAGTAGGAGTCGTGAAACATCGTGAAATTTCACATACCACCTCGGCAGGCCGCTTACGCGATTAAGCTTGATGCACCGGCTCTCTTAAGTAGCGGAATATTTACATTAGCTTTTGCATTTTACGCCGCGCATCAAGAAATTTGCAAGCGAAACGGGAAAAGTTCGCACGCTTTCCACAATTTTGCGAGAACCGCTATAATGAAACAGAACATATGCGCAAGACGAAAGGAAGCATTGTGGGATCGCCGGAAGTCATTATTATGCACGTGCTGTCTGTGATTATTATTGTCGTTGTTATTATTGCAGCGGCTGTTATTGGATATAAAGCCGGATTTACAGCCGGTTCAAAGCAAAAAGACAAAAACTAACTACGAAAACGAGATAACGAAACTACGTGCGCCCGTGCTTGCGGGGAACGTATCGCCGCTGGCGGCGTTGCTGGTGGGGAACGTGTCACTGCTGGCACGCGTGTGGAACTCACCGCGCCAGCAGCAGCGTTAGCGCCTGCTGTGGAACGTGTCGCAGCAGGCGGTGTTGCTGGTGGGGGACGTGTTGCTGTTGGCGCTTTCGTGCGTGCAGCACTCATCGCAACTCGCGGCGTAAGCGTGAGCAAGACAACGAACGTAGCAAGCGAAATAAAAAATGCGTGCCCCGATAAGGGAGCACGCATTGTGTTTCTTTAAGCCCATAGCTGTAAAGCGCAATTGAGATGCCACGTCGCAACGCATGGTGCGCTTTCGTGCGAGGCACACTCATTGCACCAGCAGAGGCGTTGCGCCTTCGCGCGCCTTCCCAACAGCGGTATTAGCGCCTGCTGTGGCGAGCATTCTTCACCTTGCGGCGGAGTGCTCCTGCACCAAGCAAGCCAGCAGCAGCGCAGGTCATAAGGGCAAACGCACCTACAGGAGCGGCGTCAGCTGTTTTTGCGAGCCTTGCATGCTTGCCGTGAGCGTTTGCTGCCAACGATGCATTGGATGAAAGTGCGTCAGCTGTAACATTCGCGTTGCGCGGAGCGCTTGCTTGCGCAGCGGAAGCCACGGCAGCTTTCAGAGCATCGGCGTCAACTGCGGCACTACCAGCGCCTTTGCCAGCTTGCGCAGCATTTTCTGCACCAGCGGCGACCTGCGAACCAGCTCCAGCCTGTTCGCCAGCACCTTGCGCACCTTGCGCGCCGGTACCATTATCAGCGCCAGCACCAGCCCCAGTGCCAACACCTGCACCAGACGCAGCGCCAGCACCAGACCCAGTACCAGCGCCCGTGCCAGCACCATTTCCTGTGCCAGCTTGCGCACCAGCACCCGTGCCAGCACCATTTTCAGCACCGGCTCCTGCTCCAGCACCTGTACCCGTGCCTGCGCCTGTGCCAGCGCCTGTTCCAGCACCCGCACCCGTGCCGGGCACTACCTGAGGCGTGCTGTCATCAGGATACGAAGGACGGAACCCAGGAGAAAAATGCCCGTTCAGAGCATTATACGCATCGTTAATACGCTTCAGTGCCGCATCAAGTGCGCGCTGCTTATCGTCTTTCGTCGTAAGCTCACCAGCACCCGCGGCCACTATGCCGGTAAGCTTATCAAGCAACTGTTGAGCCGCTTTGATTGCATCATCGTAGGCTTGCTGCTTATCGCTATCAGCATTCCTGTACTTGTCGTCAGTGCGAATACCATGAGCACTTGCAATGGCATTTTCAAGAGGCGCCGTGTCAA
>CAMPNZ010000055.1 GCA_946892075.1 uncultured Coriobacteriales bacterium | reverse complement strand
CATTAGCTATAGTAATTGCAAAAAAGATCTATTTCAGATTGAAGAAAATCAAAATGGCATAAAGCTTGTTCAAACAGAAAAAGTACCATCGTTTCACTGGTTAAGCTGGCTTAGTAAGGGCACTCCTGAAGTTATTGTTACGCTACCAGAGCATGTTGATGTTTGCGAAATTGAAGCTGAATCGAATCAGGTTTTGATTACTGACATCCAAGTAGACGCGATGTATGCAGAGGTTCATAACGGTAAAGTAGAAGCAAGAAACGTTAAGGCAAATGATATTTTCTTGAAGTGCTGCAATGGATCTGCTGTAGCTAAAAACGTAGAGGCAACACATGCATGCACACTTGATACGCTCAATGGCACGAGTGTTTTAGAGGGAGCAATTACACCAGATGCGTGTGTTGAAGTGGGGTGCGAGAATGGCGGTATTGAAGTTTCCGAAAAGCATAAAGCTAATCTTGGGTATAAAGCAGACGGACGAGCTCACTACATCGTACATTGCATGAATGGAAAAGCTATCGCGCAGTAGCAACGCGAGGTGGCAGCAATAATGCCCAATAACCTTGAATGTAACAAGGTCAAAGGATAAAGCTCAATTTATATTATAATGTGACTGTTACAGTGTTCTAAGGTGCTTGTTGCAGGCACGATGCATGGCGCACAGCGCGCGATGTGCCTTCGTTGAAATGGGGAGTATATGAGTGAGCTGGTTGCACAAATTTGGACGCCTCAAGTGCAGTTTTTAGCAGTAAGCACCATCATTTTTTTCGTTTGCTTGTATGCGCTTTCAGTTGTGTGGGTTGCGCGCGATGCCTATGCTCGTGGCTGTTATTGGATTCCGTGGGCGCTGGTGGCGCTTATTCCTCTTTTGGGCGTAATTGCCTATTGTTTGCTGCGCCCCAGTTTGTATGTGGACGATTCTCAGGCGCAAGATGTTGCGTTTGAACTGCAGAAACGTCAGCTTATGCAGTATGGATCGTGTCCGCAGTGTTCCCAACCTATAAACGATACCTTTATCGTTTGCCCGTATTGTGCCGCACCGTTAAAGCGTGTGTGTGCTCAGTGCGCTAAGCCGCTTGATACGGCGTGGAAGCTGTGCCCGTATTGTGCAACGCCCTGCGCTGCCGATGATAGCAGCGCTTGCACCGACAACGCTTCCAATAAGACGAACGATGACGTGTCTGAAAACAGTGACGACCGCGCGCAATAACATGCGGAATTGTGTTCAAAATGTGCTTACTTTATGAAGAACAGTTTATGCTTTATAAAAGAAATAAGCACCCACTAGGGCCTCTTATGCTTAAAGATTGTCCTTTTACTTTGTAAACTTACTGAACGTTTTAATAAGTTACGAGCATGCGTTTTTGTGCGCAAATATAGTTAGTTTTGTCAAACAAGCTTGTTACTTGCGTATATACGTAACAGCAGTACAAGCAACAATTTTTCCGTATGTATAAGATGTTTATATATTCATTTTTTTAGCAACATAATAAACTGTTAAGAAAAGTAAACTTTGCGTGTTGCATGTACCTAACAAATTTGATAGGGTACAAGGCTAGTTAATGTTATTACGTGAGGTTAGGGTAGGTATAGCATTATGACAAACGATTATTTCGAGCATATCAATTCGCTTGAGAACTTTGGTGACCGTTCGTTATCGGCAAAAAGCAAAACACGTTGGGGGCGCGCTCATGCACAAAAGCGCCTTAAGCGCCATGTTGCAACATCGGCAGTACTGTCTGCTACCTTAGTGTTGTCGATGGCATCTCCCGCTTTTGCGGCCGTTGATAGTGCGAAAGCGAGCGTCCAAACGCAGCAAGCGAGTGCGAATCAAAACCGCTCGGGTGATAGAGCTGCAGCGTCTGAAACTGCTCCAGGGCGTCCAGACGATGCTGCATCGCCAGAAACAATTCGCAAAATCAACGAAATTGCTGATCAATTATTTAAAAACGAAACAATTATTCCGTATCTTATGAGCACAGGCTACATTAAAACTGCCGACGAGACCGTCTATGACGTTGCAGTGCCTAAAGAAAAATTAAAATATATAGATGGCACTGACAAGCCGTACTTAAATGACGCAATGCGTATTCCTGACGGCTTAATAGAAGAGGCAGTTTTTTATCAAATTTTAAGTGAAGCGGCTCGCGCAATAGAAAAAGCTCCTCGTGTAACAGAAATCGAAGCTCAATCCTACTACAATACGTTAAAAGGCATTTTGCTTACGTATGGCGTTAAAGAAAAAACGTCGCTTCAAGATGATGGCGAGTATGTGCTTTTGAGCAAAGCCAAGAACACGTACAATGTGAAATTTCAAGAGATGAAACAAGCCGCGTATGGCTCTAATATTTATGTTCCTACAGGAAAAGAAAACACACAAGTAAAAGAGCTTTTTGCGCGCGCTGAATTAGTAAAATGGGGAAATAAGATAGATCTCGACTTTCTTACGGACTCAACGAAAGTTCGCAATGTCTCGTTGGTATACATGGAACCTTTTCTGAATAAGCGTTTTAATACAGATCTTGGACATGTTGGCAACTCTACGAGTGCTGATGGTATCCAGGATGTTGGAAACAACATTTTTACGGTACAAATTCCAGGCGAGTTTTCGGCTACGCAGCTTATGTGTAAAATTAAGTACACTGACGCACAGGGAAAGGAACGTGAAGTTGGTCCTGTTGGCATAGACATTGATTATGATGCTGTCAATAAAGCGCCTAATAACGACCCGGATGGCCATAACTATATTTCAAGCACATACGATCCCGAAACAAAAACGCGCTTGTCATATTGGGTTGCTCGTGGTGAAGCAATCAAGAAATTCCTGAATAACAACAATCCAGAACATAAAAAGCGCATTGCTGAAATTAACAAAGCTATCAATGAAATTAATGAGAATTTAAACCAACCAAAACCGTCATATACGAAAGCGCTTGCGTCAGCGGTTCCGATTTATAAAACCGAAATTGCTGCTGCCATTATGAATCACTTTGCAGATACTATAAGATCGCATTATCAAATGCTCGATGAAAAATCAATCATTAACGAGAAAAAATACACCAAAGCGAGCATTGAAAACTATAAGAAAAAGTTAGCTGAATTCGACAAGGAAACTACTGAGTTTAGCTTAGACATTCCAAAACTTATTAAAGACATTAAATTTTTGGATGACGCTACAACGGGTTCAATTCTGGAATACAATACATCTCGCTTGGAAAACATCGTAGCACAGCTCAATAAGCATACGTTTAGCGAAAGTGATTATGAAATCAAGTCATACTCTAACTTCAAAATTGCGCTTGACTATGCTAACAAGTGGCTTGTTGCCGTTAAACGCCGCCCACCCATCGACGCAACATCTGACTATACTTCGTACTTGCTTAGTACGCTAGCAGCACTAAAGGACAAGCAAGGAAATCCAAAGCCTTTTAAAGTTGATGTGCCAGAAGATTCTGATTCCCCAAGCGATCACACTCCACAAGAAAAAGCTGGAGAACAGGACATCGATATTACTATTATGGGTAATGGCAAACCGCTTAAGCACCCCAACTTTTATGAGAAACGAGGAAAGTACGACAAGAGCACCAATACAATCTATGTGTTTTTAACAGATGAAGCAGAAAAGGTATTTAAAATTTATAGTACCATGCCTGAAGTTCATGAAGATGGAGCAACACCTGATCTCTTTCCAGGAATACAGCTTGGATATCCAACTAAAGACCCGGTGCCTTCATCAATACCGCCAAACTACGCTCCTACTAATTATTATAATTATACAAAAATTATTGATAAAGAAGTTACAGAACAAGGGCAATTAAAAAGAAAAAAAGCCTTAGTTTTAAAAAACGTATCATTAAAAAGAGATAATCATAGTATAGCTCTTAATATAAATTACGATATTAACGGTCGAAAAGATTGGGAGATGGCTTCAACATTGTCATTTGTTGAAGTTGCGAAAGTACAGCAAGAAAAACAAGCAGTAAAAGCACGACTTGAAGCATTAAAGAATGAGTACACAAAACGAGGGGATGACAATGTGTTAAGCATACTCATTCTTCCTGACGTTGAGCATAACAGGTTCAAGATAGCTCCAGAATTAGAGTCGCTTATTCCTGATGTGCTTATTTCGCGTTCATTAAACGTTGCTAAAAAAGTGACAACGGTATGTACGACGCTGGAAGCAGATTCTACATTGACTGATGAGCAGCGTATGAATCATATTGATACCGCAGAAGACATGCTGAAAACGTGCAATCAATTATTACGTCCTTATAATGAGCTCTTTAAGCAGATTAATGCTGCTAAAGCGCGCGTTGCGGCACTACAAAAATCAGAACAAGAGCAAAAAGCAGCATATGATTATATTGACGAAATCCAACGTAACTTTAAAGCTGCAATTTGGTGGGATGCTACCGCTTTTGAAAAAGCAAAAAATGAGCTTGAACATATTGACCAAAAAGCTGTCGTAACTACACAAGCAAGCAATCAATATCAAGAAGCAGTTCAACAACTTATTAAAAAAGCACAAGCACTGTTAAAGGAAAAGGAAAATAATAAATTCCCGGAAAATACACAGCTTATGTATGCTGCTATTACACAAGCTATGAATGCTGTTCCAACGGTAGATTCTAAGCCAAAACAAGATCAGGTTACAAAGGCGCTACAAAGCGCAATGGATGCTTTTAGTAACTCAATTAACGCCACTGATATTCCAAAACTTAATACAAAAGAAGTTCAGGAGCTTGTTAAAACAGCATCGGCGCTTCCTAAGGGAGATCATCCTGCTGGTGCATGGGCTGTATTGCAATCAACCATCAACGAAGTAACTGATGCGCTTAAGCGCGTTGATACGCAAGAAAAAATTAATGACGTACGAGATTTGCTTACTAAGCAAATAGCTAAGTTTAACGGTTCGACTAAACAAACGCCTGCACCAACTATGAATGTTCAAAGCAACTATGCGGTTGCAACATATGTTGTACCTGATAGGAAAAGCGATCATGCATTTCTTGATAGTGCAGTATGGTCAACTTCTAAAATTGAGCGTACTGCGCAGGGGTATACGGGAGTATTAACGTTACAATCTGTGCGTAACAAGGATAATCAACCTTATGCAATTGCTACTCAAGTTGAATATAGTGTGGATGGGAAAACATGGAATCCGGTAACAGTTTTAGAATCGGACGAGAACATTCTTCCAGATATGAAAGGCATTAAATGCCCGAAACGTATTTCTATTCCGTTGTCTGAACAAATTGCTTTGCAAGATAATCCCCTTTATTTGAAGGTTTCATATACTACGCGTATTAAAGACACTCGCGATCAAGCACAGCAAGAATCACATAATGAGGAAATGTCCGATGTTGCTCAAATTATATTTGACTCACAGAGTATAACGCCTTATCAACCAGCACATGCAACAACTGACGTTAAGAAGCTTCGCAAGGAGTATAACAAACAGATTTATGGGGTTGCGCCGAACACAGCTAGTGAGAAAGCGTTAGAAAAAGCAAAAGATTTATTGAATAACCCAAGCGATGTGAACAGCGTACAAGAACAACCGTTAATCTTGCGCTTTGGTAATGCTAAGAAGCCTGTCGAAAAATCAAAAGAATGGAAAGAGGAAGCCAGCAAATTAGCTTTCATATTGAAAACAACTCAAAATTTACTTTTTGAACAAGGTGCTAAGAAGATTTCTGTTGAACAGAAACGTCAACTGCAAGAAAAAATCGATGAATATACGAAGTACATTCTTGCTGACTCTACTCATACTAAAGAAGAGATAGCAGCGAAATATGCAGAGTTAAAGAGCGAGTTTGAAAAGGTAGTTAAAGAGGCAAAAATTATATCACTTTTGCCTTTGCAAGAAGCATTAAGTAATGCCCAAATACTTGAACAAGGACGAAAGCCTGACGCGGAATGGAATAACTTCATTCAGTGCTTTAACACCGCAACTGAACAATTTAATAAATGGAAAAAAACGCTGCCTACGTCACAAGAAGAAATTGACAATGCTGCAAAAAAACTTACCGAAGTAATTAAGGCTTTAGAAGCATCAAAAGACGAACCCTTAGATTTCTCAAAACTAAATAAGCTTATTCAGGATGCAACTGATCTAATTAAAGACAATCCTCTTGAGAAGAACAATAATGAAAAGCTTCAGGGTGCTATTGATGCCGCGAATAATTTTATTACGAATATTCAACCGACGACCGGCAAAAAAGATGTGAGATATCAGGTTAGTGTGTTACAAGCTGCGATTCAACGCTATAGAAATGGATTGTCGCTTCTGCCAAAGCCAGGCCCTGATACGCCTCCAGGCCCTGGCGGATCGGGAACGCAACCGGGCGGATCGGGAACGCAACCGGGCGGATCGGGAACGCAACCGGGTGGCGGAACTGAAAATCCGCCTGCCCCTGGTCCAGATGTCCATCCACAAACTCCGCAAGATAAGCAAGAGTATACCGTTTCGCTGTTTGTGAAACATAAGGCTAAAAATGCCTTATCGGCTGCGAATCCTTGTATCTATTGGCGTGGTATACTTGAAAAAGCGAACAATAAGATGCGCCTGACACTTAGCCTTGTTCCATCGCTGAACTCGGCGCCTGACGTTCCAGGTGAATTCGGTGGTGGTATAACCAATCTGGTATATAAAGTCTCACAAGGTGATGGTGCTTGGAGGCCAATGCGTTTAAGCCCAGTCGACCTCAAGAACAGCCCTAACTATAATTTTTCAGCAGGTGCGAAAGGATATACCTATCCATCAAGTGCTTCTTTAGAGTTACCCGCCGATGCTATAGCGCCTAATCGCGATACCATTATTCCTATTTATATGGACTATTATGCCGAGGGCTGGGGGTATCGTCATGAAGAAGCGCTGTTGTATGTGTGTGGTGATACGCTTACTACAAAAGTTGACGAGTATTGGATCTATCATCGTAAGCTTCTCGTAAATCAGCGCGCGTTTATTAAGATGAATAAAGTTCCAGTTACCGCTGAAGCAATGACAGAAGCAAGGAAAAAAGAGTTAGATGCAGCTTTGTCCCCAGTAAATGCAATGCGTGCTTATGGCGAATTATTACTTGCAACAGCTGATGCGCTTAAAACATATCCTTCCTACCAGCATGGGAAAGATCCTGACACCCAGAGTCCGCTCGTAAGTAAAGAACTCAAAGAACAGTTAGATAAGTGGTATAAGGAGCTTCAATCTTTTTGTGATGCTAATTCTGGCAAAACAGAGGGAGAAATTAAAGAAAAGGCAGATAAGTTAGCAGACGTGCTAAAATCCGTTAAAGAAGTGATGGAGAGACAGGGGTCGTTATTATCGCAAAGTAGCACAACGCGTGGTGTAGGAACGCCGTGGTATGAAGCTGTGCCTGAGCCTAACCCATCAGTGCCAGGCGGTAGCAATCCTTCGGTGCCGACACCTCCTCCTGCGCCATTCCCGCCATCCCCTGTGCCACCTGTGCCAACACCTGGTGGGCAAGGGGGCAGCTCAGAAGGCGATACTGGTGGATCGTCCGATACCGGCGGCGGCTCATATGGCGGCGGCGGATCGTTTAGCGGCGGTGGCTCATATGGCGGCGGTGGCGGTGGTGCCACAACTGGCAACGCTGGCAGCACTCCAACCGATGCCACAACCGGCAAAGATGCTCAAGCACAAAATCCAGATGCTACTCCATCGCCCACCGATGTTCAGGCAGCGCTTAAATCGCTTGAATCGAACCCACTTCAGCAGCAAGTAGTTGAAACCGAACAGCACCTTGCTCCTTTAATCGAGAAACAGTTTGCTCCCGTTGTTGAACCAACGCATCCTGTAAAGCAGTTTGAGCAGGTAACACAACGTGTTGCAGGCGAAACGGCTATGGACACCATGTCCAAAGTAATCGACCAGTCGTTCAACAAGGCGCGCACGGTTGTTCTTGCAAGCAAAGATGGCTATTGGGACGCGCTGTCAGCAAGCGCGCTTGCCGGTACGCTGAAAGCGCCGGTATTGTTATCAGGCCGCGATGCGCTTCCGCAAGAAACGCTTGATCAGCTGCTGCGTTTAGGCACCAAGCGTGCGTATCTCGTTGGCGGACGCTCCGTTATGTCGAATGCCGTGCTTGATCAGCTGCACTCTCTTGGCATTTCTACGGTTACCGTTGCTGGTCAACAAGCGCAAGACACCGCTAATATGGTGGCGCGCAAGCTTCCGTCAAGCGAAGTGTGCTTTATTGCTACCAGCTGGGGATATCAAGATGCACTTTCCGCATCAAGTTTTGCGTATGCCAAGCGCGCACCTATGTTCCTTACCAATAGTGCAGGAACGCTCGATCGCTCGACGCTTGCGTGCATACGTTCAAAGAATTTCAAGCGTGTGGTGCTTATTGGTGGAGAAAGCGTTCTTTCGCCTGAAATTGTTCAGCAACTGAACAAAGTTGGCATAAAGGATATTCAGCGCATTGCGGGAGATACCGCTTACGATACGTCGGCGTTGTTTGCGCAGTGGGCGCTTAACCACGGCATGAAAGCGAACAACATGGCTATTGCTACGGGCTATGGCTATGAAGATGCGCTGGTGGGTGCCGCGCTGTGCGGTAAGAAGGATTCCATCATGGTGCTTGCTGACGACTCAAATACCTCGGCTGTCGATTTAATTGTT
>CAMPNZ010000054.1 GCA_946892075.1 uncultured Coriobacteriales bacterium | reverse complement strand
AGAGTTTGCAATATGAATACGAACACGTATAATAACTTGGACAGTTTATTGAACTTTTTAGGTAAGCACCCCTGCACCTGCGTTCAATAGGTAATCAAACGATTTAACTTAAGGAGATCACGATGGCTATTCCTCAGCTCAGCCCAGAAGCTCGTAAGTCCGCCCTCGAGAAGGCCAAGATTGCTCGTATTGAGCGCGCAAAAGTTCGCAAGCAGCTTAAAGCGGGAGAAATTACAGTAAAAGAAATTCTTGACAAGAAAGACGATCCTATCCTTGGACGTATGAAAGTGTCTACACTTATCGAAACGCTTCCTGGTTATGGTAAAGCTAAATCTGTGAAAATTATGAATGAGCTGGAAATTGCTGATAGCCGTCGCCTTCATGGTCTTGGTGAACGTCAGCTTTCTGCTCTTCTTGAGCGTATTTCGTAACTTTTTGCGTAACGTTATTTATGCACAAGGGTAACTTATTTGTACTATCGGGTCCATCAGGTGCTGGTAAAGGCACATTGGTGGCCCGATTGCTTTCTGTAATGCCGCATTTATGGCTTTCTGTTTCCGCTACAACGCGCAAACCTCGACCAGGCGAGCGCGATGGCGTGTCATACTACTTTTTCGATAAAGAACAATTTCAGCGTGCTATCGATAGCGACGAAATGCTTGAATGGGCATCGTATGCAGGCAATTTTTACGGCACGCCCCGCGCTTCTGTTGAAGACAAACGCGCGCAGGGCATCGATGTGTTGCTTGAAATTGAAGTGCAAGGTGCACTTCAAATTAAGAAGAAGTGTCCTGATGCGCATCTTATTTTTGTGGAAACGCCATCGCTTGAGGTGCTGGAAGCGCGCTTACGTGCGCGCAACACCGAAGATGAAGCAGCAATCCGCAAGCGATTACAGCAGGCAAAACTTGAACTTGGCCTGAAAAAAGAGTACAATTACGTTTTAGTCAATGACGACCTGGATACTGCATTGCACCAGCTTGTCAACTATATAACCAGTTCATCACGTTAAAAGCGAGGACAAACCAACATGAGCATCATTGATCCTAAAATTGATGTTTTACTTAGCAAAACCGATAACGACCGCTTTTTGCTGTGTTCACTTGCGTCAAAGCGCGCACGTGACATTAACGATATGATGCACGGTCAGCGCGAACGCGCACTTCAGCTGCAAACAGCCGTAGACATTGCACGTGCTTCTCATGCGAAGCCGCTTTCTATTGCCTTTGAAGAAATTGCGCGTGGCGATATTTCTTACGATCCTTCTTCCATTGACATCAAAAACCACTAATCAAGGTTTGTTATGAGCGACGCTTACCAGCGCATTTGTTTGCTTCACTACCATGAAATTGGGCTTAAAGGCCACAATCGCGCATCGTTTGAGTTGCGCTTGTTGCATAACGCCGAGGCCTTGCTTAAAAATTTTCCGCTGGTAGCAATTCATCGCGTATCAGGGCGTTTGGTGTGTTTCTTCAAAGAAAAAACCAATCGTGAAGTAGTGTTACGCGCCTCTGAGCTTCTTAAAACAGTGCCAGGAGTTGCGCGCGTATCCAGCGGTTTTAAGTGCCCGCGCATTCTTGATGTGATGGGGCGCGTTGCCAGCACAGCGCTTGCAGAAGTGCCACAGTTTGACAGTTTTAAAGTGCAAGCGCGGCGCAATCACACAGATTTCCCTACGAATTCTATGGAGCTTAACCAGCTTATCGGCGCCGTTTTGTGTGAACGCTTTCCCGATAAGCGCGTACAAATGAAAGCGCCTGATGTTGTGGTAGGCGTTGAAGTGGTGCAAAATGCCGTGTACGTGTATGCGCACAGTGAGCGCGGCATTGGTGGTTTGCCGGTTGGATCGTCAGGCAGGGTAGTGTGTTTGCTGTCAAGCGGTATCGATTCTCCTGTTGCCTTGTGGCGTATGGCCAGGCGAGGTGCCGTTTGTATTGGTTTGCATTTTTCGGGACGGCCTCAAACAAACGATTCCAGCGAGTATCTGGTGGATGATATTGCGCACGTTCTTGAGCGCTCAGGTTGCATTGCGCGCGTGTATGTGGTGGCATTTGGCAACTACCAAAAAGAAATTGCGCTCAGCGTTCCCCCTGCTTATCGCGTTATTATGTATCGGCGCCTTATGATGATGGTGGCGCAGCGCGTTGCCGAGCGCGAAGGTGCGGGTGCGCTTGTTACGGGCGAGTCGCTTGGTCAAGTTGCCTCGCAAACGCTTGAAAACCTTCAATGCACCAATGACGCTACAACACTTCCTGTTTTTCGTCCTTTGATTGGCTGCGATAAACAAGAAATTATCGCTGATGCTGAAAAACTTTCCACGTTTGAAATATCGTCGCAAGATGCGTCCGACTGTTGCACGCTTTTTATGCCGCGCAATCCAGAAACCCACGGATCGCTTGATCAAGTACATGAAAGTGAAGCAGCTCTTCCTCTTGAGCGCTGGATTGATGAAATTATGAGCGCCATTGAAGTGCACGATTATAACTGCCCAGCGTATAAAAAAGCGAAAAAGTAGCATAGCTTTGCACTGTTGGAGCCGTGCACCGTTGGAGCCTTGAGTCGGGTGGTAGTGCGGTTTTGATATGTCGCTTTGCCGTTGTAGCAGGTGTTGCTTTATCTATATTCTGTTAGCCGCCGTATAGCGACTTTTTCCTCCTCTGTTAACAGCTAATTGGCTATTTTTTATCACCTCTTTTAGCGTCTTTTTAGCGTATTTGTAAGAGGTTTTTTACCAGCAAAATATCATATAAATGGCGTATTTTTGGCGTATTTTCTTCAGTATGCTTGCTTTGTGATTAAGGAGCAAGCTATGTATAACGAAAGTATAAAGCGCTGCGCGACTTACCTGCAGCATCACAAAAAATTGATGTCGCTATTAGGCCTATTTCTGTTAATTTCCCTTGCGCTTGTTTGTAAGTTTGTACTGTTCAGCGGCTATTCTCCCTTTAGCGAAAAAACGATTAGCTACCACAATTCGGCTTCTGATAAGGCATTTTCAAAACCAGCAGGAAACGACAATGCGCAGGACAGTGCGCATGGCAAACAGGCAGGTCAGAAACATTCAAGCAAATCAAGTGGGAAATATGGATCGTCACGCAGCTCAAGCTCTCCCGACGCAAACGATACCAACGCTTCCCGCAATAATCATAACAATCAAAATTTTAGTGCAGCTCAGGGCTCAACGTTTATACAACGTGACATTACGGTGTATGTCAGCGGTGCCGTTAATGCCCCAGGAGTGTATACGCTGAAAACGCCTGCGCGGGTTGATGATGCGCTTGCGCAAGCTGGAGGGTTCAGTGATGCGGCCGATCGCGATCGGGTGAATTTAGCGCAAAAGCTAAGCGATGGACAACACGTATATATTCCGCGTGCAGGAGAAACCGCGTCTGCCGAAGGCGTTCGCACCCGTTCCCGCAGTTCAAGCGTACAATCACGCCGAAAAACATCCAGCGCTCCTTCGCAAAGTGCTGATATAAGCGCTGATAATCCGCTTAATCTTAACTCAGCAAGCAAAGAGGAACTTATGCAGCTGAAAGGTGTAGGCGCATCCCTTGCTCAGCGCATCCTTGACTATCGCAGCATGCGTGGCTCGTTTCACTCGAAAGAGGAACTTCTTATGATTGCCGGCATTGGTGAGAAGATGTATGCGCACCTAGAAAACATAATTTGCCTATAGCAAAGGATGACTGATAGCAATGCACAGCACGCCACGCACCACACCCGTACCGCTTTGCAGCGCGCTGCCGTCCTTTTTCTGGGCTGCGTTAAGCTTGTGGTTGTGCAGCGCGTGTATTCTGTCGTGTGGCTTATCGCTGCCGTTCTCAAAGATAGCGCAGCTTGGCACTTATGAGCTGTGTAAGCAGGTAGTATGCAACCCGTCTGTGGTGCTTCTTAGCTGCGTGCTTGCCCTAAGCAGTCTCATCCTGGTACTTACGCACACAAAAGCAGCGTATTTTTTCATTGCTGGAAGTATTCTTGCCTTCGTGTTTTCGCTTTCATCACTTGCGCTGTACGCAAATTCGCTTCATCAGCTTGCAGATATCCCGTGGAACACAACGGGAAATTACACCATTCACATTGAGAAAGACGCTCAAACGAAAGGCGCAAAAGCACGCACGACAGTAACGCTGTATAACGAGGATGGCACGCTTGTGTTGCCATCAGGCTTAAAGTGCGTGTGCGATATGCCCGCACCCGATGCGTTGGTGCTTACGCAAAGCAGCATGAACGTAAAAGCTACGCTTCGTGCGTTGAAACCCGATGAATACCAGCGCTTTGCTGCGTCGCATGTGGTAGCGCGTCTTACGGTAACGCATGCTGATACGCCGCAATATCGGGGCTTTTGGGCGCCTCTCTTTGTGTTGCGCGAGCACTTAGTAGCCTGCTTGGTGCAACGCCAAACGCCAGAAAGTTCACTTATTGCAGCAATTACCTGCGGTTTTCGCGATTCCCTTGCAAGTTTTGACACCTATGATGTGTTCAAACAAGCAGGCCTGGCGCATCTTATTGCGGTATCGGGTGCCCATATGAGCCTCCTGTGCGGCGTTGTATCGTCTTTGCTAGGAAAGTTCCACGTTGCAAGGCGTATTTTGTGTGCGCTTATGATAAGCTTCATGGGCTTGTATTTGCTGATATCCGGATTTCCAATTTCAGCCCTGCGAGCGGCGGCAATGAGCTGTTTAGCGCTGGGCGCCTATTTTGCAAAACGCCGTTCAAACGCCCTTCAAGCACTGTGCATTTGCGTCATTGTGTTTATTGCGTGCGATGCCACCTGCGCCCTTTCGTTGTCATTTGCACTTTCTGCGTTAGCAACGGGCGGCATTCTAATGTTTTCGCGCCTTTTTGAGTGGCTACTAAAACGCTATGTGCCGTTTTTGAAACACAGCTCAAGCATCCTGAGCGTGTCACTTGCGGCTCTTATTCCTACGCAGGCGCTTTCATGTGCGTTTTTTGAAACGCTACCACTGTATAGTTTATGCGCCAATATCCTTGCTGCTCCTTTTTTCATTATCCTGTGCAGCGGCGGTTCATTAGCGCTTTTGGTGGCAAGTTTTGCTCCGTTTGTATCCGATGGCATGTTTGCAGCTGTTGAAGCATGTGCGTTTGTACTGGTAGCAATGCTCAAAGTGCTGAACGCAGCACCCTTCGCAAACCTTCACGTTAGTATTTCAGTTCCTGTTGCGCTTGGAATAAGTATCCTCTTATCAGGTGTTATTTACAGTGTGTGGTATACAAGAACAAACCCTCACGCAAAGCGCTTTTGGTGTTTTGGTGCGTGCAAGCGGCTTGGCATGTTTTTTTCAGTGCAATGGCTGCAACGATTAGGAGTGCTGCTTCCTGGCGCGCGCCTTCATGAGAAGCGTGGCGCATGCGTGCACGGAAATCGTGCAGAACTTCAACAACATAAAGATTGCAAGAAGCATGACGAACGTGCTGCGCGCGCTCCAACACACCAGCGCACCAAACTTCGCGTTCGCATTATCGGTGCTGTGACGTGCTGTTTTCTGTGCGGGGCAAGCGCTCTCTATGCATTCAGCGCACAGCCTTCTCTGTATCGTTTAACGGCACTAAGCTACGACAAGCAATGCTGTTACTTGCTTACGTCGCAAAGCTCACACGTGCTTATCAACCTTACGTCAAACGCGGCGCCGCTGATTGATTTTTTGAAGCGCAAAAACATTACAACGCTGAACTACGTGGTGCTTGCAGACGACAAACCCGCATACTACTCTGCACTTATAGAGCTGTATAACGCTATTCCGTACCAAACACTGGCAAGCTTCGTAGACGCACCCGAAACGAAATGCCAGGTCAATGAAGCGGTTGGCGATTGTTCTGCGTTCGCACAAGAGCGCTTCGCACGTAATGACGCACTTGGCGATGTTCCTGCTCAGCTGGCCTGCACGCGCACGCTTTCAAATGTGATAGCGTACGTAAGCGCAAGGGGAGCAGCATACCAACAGCTGCGCTATAACGATGCGTTGACGTGCGGGAACGCCGAACTGCGTGCAGTATGGCCACATCGCGTTCATGAAGCGTATCGAAACGGTGATAGTTTAGCGCTAACGCTGCGCTTATTGTCAGACGCAGAAAAAGCTTCTCCGTTAACGCAAACACACGATACAAGCTTTCCGCCAGAACAAACGAATGCCAAGCGCACGTCATCGAGCACTTCGAGCCAAGCGCCCGCTGCAGCGCCAGCACACCCGAGCAAGCACGTAAGTTTGATCGCTCCGTTTCTTTCCTTTGAAGAACTTACCGACATTTTGCTTGAACAAACTATGTATGATGTGGAACTTGCGTGCGTTGCACCTGGTGTGTGCGAAGATCCGTTTACTGCAGGAGAGCTGCATGCGCGCGCGTATGTTCTAAGCCCACGGCACGTGTCCTTAGAAGCTTCCGCAAGCAAAAATTCTCCTCCTCAGAACACCACCACCAGCTATGATATGGAACGCGTGAAAGAGCTATCAGTTGGCTTCACGAAAGATGGCATGCGCATCGAATGCGCGCCACCGTAAGAAGCGCTGTAGAGCTTCTACGCATTTCGTGTGCATGCGTCCTAAATACGCTATCATAAACAGCAGCGCAGCGCGTTGCGCGAGCACGCCATAAGGCTGTATGCTCATCAAGCTATGCGTAATTGGTGTAACGTGGTGTTACGGTACGCCGCTGAAACGGGTACAGCTTGCTCGCGTAGCTTGCTTGCAGAGCGGCGCCACGTTCAGCAAGCTAGAGTTTTCATGTAAGGAGTACAGCGTGACTGTTTCACAAGCATCTTCTTTGTCAGGTACAACACAGCACCCCGCGCAAACTCCAACAGGCGTGTATTTAATTATGGGTCCCGATCGTTTCAAGCAAGCGTTCTATCTCAACTACTTTCGCACGTATTTTAAGGAACAACATACGGAACAGCAGCAAACGCCCAGCTCACGAACTATTGAACGCTTTGATGCAAGCGAAACAGCCGTTAAAGATGTGCTTGCATGCTGTGCAAGTTTTTCGCTTTTTAGTTCGTTGCGCCTGATAGAATGTCACAATGTTGATGCGTACAAAAAAGCAGATGTTGATGCGCTGCTCGATTATTGCAAAGAAGCTTCTCCCAGTAGTGTTTTGTTGCTTGTTTCATCATCAATGATGAGTGCGTCGCGTTTATGCAAAACGCTGCTTGCGCTTGATAAAAAACGCGTTATGCCTTGCCCTGCGCTTAGCAAAAAAGAGCTTGCGTCTTGGATTGCAACGCGCACACACGCGCACGGCCTTGATTGCAGCGCCTCGGTGTGCAGCGCCATTATGGATGCCTGCGGCACCGACACGGCACATATCGATAGCGAAATTGCACGCATTGCGTTAAGCACATCCGCAAAACAATTCCGCGATGTCGCAGATATAGCGCCTTTTCTTCCGCAGACAGATGATAGCGGCTGGTGGATTTGCACCGATGCGCTTATGCAGCGCGACACCGCACGCGCGCTTGCGTACATCAGCGCACATCCCGACAGTGTGTTTAACCTGCTACAGCGCATACAAGAGCACCTTGAGAAGTTACTCTACCTGCATCATTGCACGAACACGCACAGCACGCCCCAGCTTACCGAACAGTTTGGCGGATCGTCGTGGCAATACCGATCGTTTCCGCGCTTTGCCCAAAACTTCACGACGGCCGAGCTTGAGCATTTGTATGTGCGCTCGTGCGAACTTGATGAAGTGATGAAATCGGGCAAAAACCCCGTTTATTCATTCATGTTGTTTGTATTGTTGTTCAAAGCAGGGTAAGCGCGCGACGTGCCATAGTAGAACAACGTCAGCGTACCAGGGCCGGAATGTGCGCCAATCACCGGGTCGACGTATGCAATTACGTAATCGTGCACACCGCATTGCTCGCTGAGCATGCTTGCCAGCTTTTGCGCATCCTCTTCGCAATCGCCGTGGCTTATAATAACGCGCTGCTCAGCAAGAGGTTGCCAAGCAGTTTTTTTGAATTCGTCAATCATCGTTTGCATCGACTTTTTACGCCCGCGCACCTTAATTTGAGGTGCCAGCGCTCCGGCGTCAGTTACGTTTAATACCGGCTTGATATTAAGCATCTGACCTGCGAAACCTGCAGTACGACTTACGCGTCCACCGCGCACCAGGTATTTCAAATCATCAACCGTAAACCAGTGAATGACATTGCGTTTGTGCTGTTCACACCAGGTGCAAACCTCCTCGATGCCGCGGCCTTCACCGCGCAATTCGCACGCACTGCGCACTAACAAGCCTTGGCCGCCTGACGCGCACAGCGAGTCAACATAGCAAATGGTGCGCTCGGGATAGCTTTCTTTTAGCTGGTCAAGCAGTAGTGCAATAGCTTGAAACGTTCCCGAAAGCGCCGAGGAGAAGCCGATATACAGCAAATCTTTGCCGCTTTCAAGAATTTCGGTGCACAAGTCTTTCGCAAATTCAAGCGAGGGAAGCGTGGTGGTGATAACTTTTCCTTCGCGCATCATTGTGTAGAAGCGCTTAAGATTGCTTGTTTGCCCTTTGAGATAGCTTTGATACGTTTCGCCATCAATCATAAAACGTAAAGGAAGTATCTGAAGATCGAAGGTATCTATCACGTCATCTGGTAAATTACTACACGTATCGGTCATGATAGCAAAATCACTCATGGGTACTCCTTTAACAGTTTGGCTTCGATAGGACACGTTCAAACGGCACGGCATAAACT
>CAMPNZ010000053.1 GCA_946892075.1 uncultured Coriobacteriales bacterium | reverse complement strand
CAACTGAGCAATTACAAACGCTTGTTCCCGAGCGCTTGGCGGCGCATGCGGTGCCTTTTGAAGGTGTTACCGTTTTCTCAACGCCGCGTCGTCTTGGCTTCATTGTGAAGCAAGTAGCTGCGCAAACGCAGGCACAAGAGCTTGATTTTCGCGGACCTTCCGCAAAAATTGCCCTTGACGAAAACGGGAATTTCACGAAAGCGGCACTTGGGTTTGCACGCTCCAAAAATGTGAGCGCCTCGGAACTTGAAATACGCGATTGCGCAGGTGAGCGCTACGTGTACGCTCACGTTTCAAGCCCTTCGCAATCGACCACGCCCGCTATTCAGGCAGCGCTTCTTGAGATTATCACCTCCATTGCCTGGCCAAAGTCGTGTCGTTGGGCATCGCGCAGCGAAACGTTCTCGCGCCCTGTTCGCTGGATAGTGTGCTTGTTTGGCAGCACGGTAGTGCCGCTGAGTTTTGCAGGTCTTCACGCCGATCGATTCACCTGGGGACATCGTGTGCTTTCCGCTGACAAACACGAAATAAGCTCGGCTGACGCCTTGCTTGACACCTTGCAGCATTTGCAGATTGTTCCCTTTGAAGACCAGCGTAAACAGCGCATTTTAGATGAAGTGGCGCACTTCGAGAAAAAGCTTGGCTTGCACGCAGAAATTCCTGCAAAAACGCTGCTTGAAGTTACGAATTTGTGTGAAGCGCCCCATGTTCTTGTGTGCTCGTTTGATGAGAGCTTTCTTGCTGTTCCGAAAGAAATTATTGTGGACGCGATGCTTATGCATCAGCGCTATTTTCCTTTTTACACCAACGACGGTGCACTGACGAATTATTTTGCCGTGGTAAGCAACGCGGCTGAAAGTGCGTTTGAACAGGTGAAAGTTGGTAACGAACGCGTGGTTCGCGCGCGTTTGGACGATGCAAAATTTTTCTACGAGGAAGATTTGAAGCATCCGCTTGAATGGTATGTTGATAAGCTGAAACAGGTAGTTTTTCAGCAAGATTTAGGCACGATGTACGACAAGACAATGCGCATTGAAGCGTGTGCCAAGCAGATATGTGCCAGCTTAGATGCAACCCAGCAGGAAAAACAGAATTTATGTCGTGCAGCGCTGTTGTGCAAGGCCGATCTTGTGACAAATGCCGTTATAGAATTTACCAGCGTTCAGGGCATCATGGGCGGCTATTACGCGCGTGCGTGTGGCGAAAACGACCAGGTAGCGCAAGCAATTACGCAGCATTATCAGCCGCGCTTTGCAGGGGACGCGCTGCCGTGTGATTTAGTTGCGTGTGGTGTTGCGCTTATCGATAAGCTTGACACAATCTGCGGATTGTTCGCCATTGATCAAGCGCCAACAGGCTCTTCAGATCCGTTTGCGCTGCGCAGGAGCGCTATCGGCGCGCTGAGCATTTTGGATGCGTATCCGCAGTTGTCGCTGAGTGCAACACTCAATACGCTTCTCGATTTGCACGCTCAAGCGGGCGTTTCCTTCGATAAACAAGCTTGTTATCAGGCAGTTTATCGCTTCATTTTGGGGCGCTTGCGCGTGATGCTGAAAGACGAAGGTATTGCGCCGCAGACGATTGACGCCATTGTGGCTGTTCAGCCAGAACATCCTCGCGACATTATGCTGCGTTGCCGTGCGCTTGAAAAAGTTGCGCACCAGCAGCGTGAAGATTATGAAAACTTAACAGCTGCGTATGTGCGCGCGTGGAATTTGCACGACACGTCTGCTGGTATGAGTGTTGACGATGCTTTGTGTAACGATGCCGAACGAGCGTTGCTTGCAAAGGTTCAAAGCGTAAAACAGCAGCTAGAGCACGACTTAGAGCATCAGCGCTATGAAGAAGCGTGCAGTGCGCTTGCGTCCCTTCGCGCGCCAATTGATGACTTGTTTGCATCGACGCTTATTATGGATGCAGATGAAGCGTTAAAGAAAAACCATCTTGCGGTGCTGAACTGTTTCGTTGATGTATTTTCGTGCATTGCTGACTTTTCGTGCTTAGCGAAAGGCTAGGAGCGCTGGTGGTGCTGGAATAGCTAGCGGTGCCGGAACGACTGGAAGCATGGAACAGCTGTCAGCACTGGAACGCTGGCGGCATTGGAACGACTTGCGGCACGGGAACGCTGGCGGCATTGGAACGACTTGCGGCACTGGAAAGCTGGTGGCAGTTCTGTGTTGGGAGCAGTGTCCAGGCGCGCGCATGCGTTTCGTTCGCTGCGCTATAATAGTTTGAGTGTTTCGCATGTTTCACAAAAGGGGGAGTACCTACATGAGCGGTAAAGAACAAGACGAAACATCTATTGCATTTCCGCCTGTTTATATTATTAGCGATTCAGTAGGACTTACAGGCTCGGCCATTGCACGCGCAGCTGCGGTGCAGTTTGGCATTGAAAACCCGCGTATTGAAATTTGCGCGAAAGTTACCAGCTTCGATGAAATTCGCAGTTTTTTCGAGCAGCATATCGAAGACGACTTGAAAACCACTAACTGCACATCGGTGGTGGTGTTTTATACGCTGGTGTCGGCTGTTCTTGCGGGTGAACTTCGCTCGTATGTGTTGCAGCATCCCGAGATTGTAGCGCTTGACATTATGACGCCGGCGCTTGATGCGCTTGCGAAAGTTTCAGGGCGCATTCCGTTACGTGCGCCGGGTAAGCTGCATGTAGCAAATCAGCAATATTTCTCGCGCATTGAAGCGGTAGAGTTTGCGATTGCTCATGATGATGGCCGCAATCCGCAAGATTTAACTCATGCCGATATGGTGCTGTTGGGTGTTTCGCGTTCGTCCAAAACGCCGCTGTCAATTTATTTGTCTCAGCAGGGATACAAAGTTGCGAATGTTCCGCTTGATATGCAAACCGAGCCACCAAGCGAGCTGTTCGAAGTTGACCCTGCGCGCATTTTTGGCTTGATGACATCGCCCGATTTGCTGGTTTCAATTCGCCGCAAGCGTTTAGGTAATGCGGCTGGTGTGGCGCAGCAGTACGCCGATCCGAACTATGTGTACGATGACCTCGAAAAAGCACGCAACTTTATGCGCAGCTTGGGTTGCATTGTTATTCATACGGAAGGGCGCGCTGTTGAGGAAACTGCGCAAGAGATTCTTACGTATTACCTGGCTGCGTTTCCGTATCATTTTCAATAGTTGCTGCGTGGCTAGCAGTTGCGCGTGGATAGCAGTTGCATTTGGCTAGCAGTTGCGTTTAGCTTTCAGGTAAGCAGCTTGCAAACCGCGCATCGCCGCTGGTGAACTTACTGCTTAGTTGGTACTGCTAGTGTCTAATTCTTATGATATATGCCATGATGTTGTGTTCAGCACCATGCGCGGTATGTGTCCGTCTTGCGTTGCCGCGCATTCAACGCTATAAACGCTACTTTTACAAGTTATGTTTGATGTTTGATATTTTTTGTTGATGAAATTGGCAAGACATACCCCATTTCAGTATCCCAGCTGATACATTTATTAATAATTCTTCAACATTTTGTTTCTTTTTTTGTATATATGTAAAGTTTTGGGTTGAAATTAGCTGCGAGGGGGTTATTATTCTAAAAGCATTTTGAGGTTTGCTAAATTAGATTTTGTGCAATGCAAGTGTTGCACCTAAGCCATGAATTTATAGGCGAAGCGTACGGCACGTATACCACGCGATAAGTAGCAACACGCCGTGATGCTTCGCGTTATGGACAGCTGCCGCACCTTGCCATAAGCTGAGAAACGTATGTAAGGATGAAATATGCATTTAAGCACTCGTCGAACAAAGTTGTGTATTGTGACAACCGCTATGAGTATTGCAGCATGTACCTGCGCTGTAACGGTTCCGTCGTCTGTGTTTACGCAGACGGCAGAGGCAGCGCCGATTGTATCGACCACCAGTGCGCCTGCAGCCACGGGTTCCGTTTCTTCTGCGGCGGGGGATACGCGTGCAGCAACTACTCCAGATCCAGTTTCTGTTCCCGCAGCAGGCTCGCTTGCACAACCGGCAAGCTCTACGCAATCAGGCACATCACTCGCACAACCAGACTCTTCATCCACGACCACTTCAGCGAACAAGCCAGTATCAGCGACCGCGCAGCCAGTAGCTGGCAACACCGATGACTCCCTTACATGGACAAAGGATGACTTCAACATTTCTGCTGATGGCAAAACTATTGGTGGCAGGAAAAATGTTTATCATCCAGAGACAAATCAAACGGTAAATGAATATGTGGATGGACTGAGCGCTCAAGGAAAAGAAAAACTTAAAAAGAACCATCACATTGTTATTCCTGAGGGCATTGAAGTTATACATGAATGTGCTTTTACCGGTCATGCAAAGCAAGTTGGGAATAAGCATGAACACATTGACGGCGAAACCTATATCGAAGGTGTCACGCTTCCGCAATCTCTTAAGATTATAGAATACGGTGCGTTCGGCTGGAACAAAATTAAGGGAACTGTTGTTATTCCAAAAAATGTGATTTCAATACAAAGCGCAGCTTTTGTTGCGAATGAAATTGAAAGGGTCGTGTTTGAAGGCGTGCTTGATGGCAAGGGCAAAGAGCATGATACCGATACTGATCCGTATTATCTTGCTGGAGTTGGCGAAAAGGCATTTCAGGGTAATAAAATTTCTGAAATTGTCGTAAAAGGTAATTTAGGACAATATAAGTTTCGTTCAGGGGAAAATGATTCACCGTTTGATAATCAAAATCCTGGGCCTTTCACGATTGAAGTGGGAGAGGAATACAAAAGTCCTATCAAAATTACGCAAGATAGTGGCCGTCATACAATTAGTGTCATAGAGGGCTTCGAAGAGAATGGAAATCCTACACCGATTGCTCAATCGCCATATTTTAAGAAAAACGCTGATGGTAAATATGTAGCGGTGCAAACTGGTACACTTGAAGGCCAGTGTATTTTTTATGACTTTGTTCAGGGCGTTCCTAGGATGATTGGTAGATCGCGCTTTACGTACAACATTATTCCCAAACCTAAGATTTACACGGTAACATTTGTAAATGATACCGATCAAAATTATGCAAAGGTGCAGGTAAAAGAAAAGAAATCCATAAAAGACAAAAGCGTTGTAGGTCAAGCAATGCCTGCGCAGCCTTCCAAAGATGGTTTTACTTTTAAGGGTTGGAACACGCAAAGCGATGGTACGGGTACGCCTTTTGACGATAGTACACCAGTGAGCGGGGATATTTCTGTTTATGCTCAATATGAAAAGGTACCAAATCCAGGGCCGATTCCACAGCTGAATCCCGTGCCAAAGCCGCAGCCGAAACCTGTTCCTGTGCCAGCACCTACTCCCGATAAGGTGCCAGCCGTTCAGCAAGAAGCGCCAACGCAAAAACCAAACGTGACGCCTCCTGTGCCCGCGCCTCCTGTGCCCGCACAACCCGCACCCGTTCCCAACGATACACCAGCACCTGAGCCTCCAGCGCGTCCTGCGGGCGAGCAGCACGTTCAACAAGCGCGCATGCCTCGCACGTCTGATATGGCGCTTTTAGGTGTACTTGCAAGTACAAGCGCGCTTGCCTGCGCGGTTGTGTGCGGCGCCATTACCGCTCTCAAGCGCAGGAAATAAACTTGTAGATACATGCATGGAGCATGGGTTTAGCAGCATTGCTTTACAATCATATGTTAAATGTATGGATGATAGCGCCGCGTGAATAGCAAAAACATCTTCTTTAGAGAAGCTCAGCGTGCTTTTAGCAAGCTCATCGATCACGTTTGCATATTCGTTCATTAAGTCAATAGCCACCTTTGTAGCACGGACACTTTTCTGAACTGGTTGGATAACAACCCATGCTTTGTTGTTTGGGATAGGAATAGGTTGACTCGCTTTATTCACTTCTGCTGTTCCACGAGAAAAATTGCTCTTGGCTTCTGCCAGACCTAGGCGTTTGCCAGGTCTATTGTTAATTAATGGTGGTATTGTAAACTTCCTTATGGATTATTGGGCTATCTGACCTTGATGCATGGCTGAATTCCGTTGCCTGTGTGCGAAGACGTTGCCGGGGCCGCATGGGGGCTGATTCGGCAATGTGACAAACATGTAAGTTTCTGGGAAAGGCGCGCATTGTATAATGTAACTAATAAGAAAGGCCCGCTATGACGAAGATTGTCATCATTGAAGACGATACGACATTGAGAAACGAGCTCGCGCACATTCTCGAGTTGCAGCGGCGATGCTATTGGTCGTCTACGGCTGCTACCTCTTGGTGACGTTCATGCTTTCCAGGACCCTGGTTAAGGACAGCATCGTCTAGGTTATTGTCAATCCCTTTCTGCAGGCCCATCCCTTTTTCCAGCTTGAAGAGGTGGTCTACCGGCGAAGGCGAAGAGGTGGTTTTCCAGTGAAGACGAAGAGGTGGTTTGCCAGTGAAGACGAAGAGGTGGTTTGCCGGCAATGGCGTTGAAATTCGCCTCGCAGAGCCCGTGGGTCGTGGCGGCCCGCGGGCTTTCGGCTGATATGCCCAAGAATCCACATGCACGATGAGTCCCAGTTCGCTGACATGGTCAAGTTTAGCAACTGCGATTACGCGGAGGAGCACCGAACTATCTATTGGTGCACTCAGGCTGTCAATGCCTGCCATGAGTTTAAAGTGGTTACGGTCGACGTTTGAACGCGAGCTTCGAGACCTAGCGGACCAGCTTCAAAGACTATGCGGATCGGATTACGTACCTAAAGGAAAAACTGTCCGCCTCTGACCTGGTTTTTGAAGAGCCTGACATGGTAAGCGGGCAGCTTGTCTCCTTTGCCACGTGCAGCTACCAGACCTGGGACTCCAGGACCATCGTATACGCACAATGCGATGCGAGCCAGGACCCTCGCCCCGTCTTGCTGTAGAGGAGCTTCCATCCGCAAGGAAAAAGCCGTTTGGCAATTCCGTTGTGTTCAAGAAGATCTGCTTTAGGGTCATATCGACATTCCTCCTACAGGGAAGTCGCATATTCGCGACTTCCTTGTATTTCCTTTGCTTCATTTTCGTTTACCCGCCAATTTTCCACGTACAGGTTCTGGGATGGGCACTTGTCTTGACTAATACAACGAAAGTGATAAAATCTCATTTGTTGAAACGAAAGGAAAAAAGAAAATGCTACTCAACTTCACCGTGGGCAACTGGATGTCGTACTGCAACGAGACGTCGCTGAACATGGTCGCCTCTCTCGAGCGCCAGCATGCTCGGACATTAGCTAAGATCCCCGGGTTTCGCAGCAAGAAGGCCCTACCGGTCGCCGCCGTTTACGGAGGCAACGCGTCCGGCAAGACTGGCCTGTTCAAGGGAATGGCTGCGCTCAAGCACATGGTCACGGGCGACATCGGCGTGGACGAGCCTCTGCCCATAGAGCCTTTCATGCTCGAGAGGGGGTCGGCATCGGAGCCGACCGTCTTCGACATCACGTTCCTGGCAGGCAAGACCGTCTACCGCTATGTCGTGGAGGCGACCCTAGACGGGGTATCCTACGAGTCGCTCGAGCGCGTGCTCGAGAAGGAGAGTGTCGATGTCTTCGAGCGCGACGAGCTTTCGGAGAAAGGCAAGTACGTCTTCAGTGAGTCGTTTCTTGGTCCTTCCGACTTCCTGGAGTTCGTGGGCAAGTCGACCCGTCGCAACCAGACCTTCCTCGGCAACGCCGTCTCCCAGAACGTTGAAGCGCTGCAGGAGGCCTACGATTGGTTTGCTGACACGCTGCAGCTCGTGGGCGTGGAGTCCCAGGCCTGGACCTTCGCCAACGCCGCGGGGACCCGTAAGGGCTTCTTCGAATATGCCGAGAACACGCTCTCCCGCCTGGACACCGGAATATGCGGGCTGACCGGAGAGCGCCTGGAACTCAACGCGTTGCCGAAAAGCGCAAAGCTTCGTAAGAGCATAACCGCGCTCGAGCCCGACGAGATACTGACCTTGGTTATGGAGAAGACTCTCGGCGACTACGGCTTCGAGATGCTAACGGTGCATGTGGACGACGACGGGCATCCGGTGGTGGAGCGTATGCGTACCCTCCATCAGGGAGCGGACGGCGAGAAGCGCAGCTTCGGCCTGGGCATGGAGTCCTCCGGCACCCAGCGACTGATGGGGTTGCTGCCCATGCTGTTCGACCTGCAGGGGCCTGATGACGCCGTGGGGTCCAAGGTGTACGTCGTGGACGAGCTGGACCGATGCCTGCACACGATGCTGACTACGCGCCTGGTGGAGGACTTCCTGGCCACCTGCGGACCCGACACGCGCAAGCAGCTGCTGTTCACCACTCACGACCTGCTCCTCATGGATCAGTCCCTGATACGCCGCGACGAGATGTACATAGCTCAGCGCGGCGTGGACGGCAAGTCCGAGCTGGTCGGGCTTACCGAGTTCGACGGTATCCGCTACGACAAGGATCTTATCCGCAGCTACCTAGACGGCCGCTTCGGCGGCATTCCGATGCTGCGCGAGGAGGCGGCCCGTGGCTAGGAGATCCAAGAAGGAAACGCTCAAGCGAAAAACGGGCGGCCGCGAGTACCGCGACGTGTGCTGGGTGAGCGCCGAAGGGCAGACGGAGAAGAACTACCTGCGCATGGACGCCTTCAAGGGCGCGCCGATGGCGGTGAAGTTCCCCAAGGATGTCCATCCAGACCGGCGCAACCCCGCCGCGGTCCTCAAGCGCTTTCAGAAGGCGATGCGTACCGAGGACTTCCGCAAGGGCGACGAAGCGTGGATTGTGGTCGACGTGGACACCTGGGGAGACGACGAGTTCGCCGAGCTGCTCTCCTGGGCGGCAAGTGATTCTCGGCATCACCTGGCGGTAAGCAACCCCAAGTTCGAGCTGTTCTTGGTGATGCACTTCGAGCGCGGCAACGGCTGCACCACGCCCCAGAAGGTCGATGCCGCCCTTAAACGCCACTGGCCCCGCTACGGCAAGCGCGTGAGTGCCACCCGCTTCTCCC
>CAMPNZ010000052.1 GCA_946892075.1 uncultured Coriobacteriales bacterium | reverse complement strand
TCAATTACGTTAACAGTAATAAAGCTTGCTGGGTCAACCGTTTCCCTTTGTCCTGATAATTCATGAGCGCCCTGTGAATCAAGGAATACTACCTTATCATCGGCATGAATAAGAGGAAGCTTAACTTTTGCGCTCATACCTAAATCAAATGAGATTTTTTCGTTGTTGTTGCGAACGTCAAGCGAGTACAAACGCACGCCTGCATCTGCTTTAAGATCGGAATAATATGAGTGTAAAGAATTAACCCAGTATTGAATATCCTGTTCATTGGTAAGCGGAGTCATGCGTACAAGCAATTTTCCGGCGTTAATATCTGCAATATGCGTAGATTGTGTTGTAAATGAAAGCTCTACGCGTGTTTTATTGGCGTCGTCGGCAAATACTTTCGTGCCGCTTGCATTCGCTAACAAGCGCGCATTTTTAAGATCAACCGTAATATCCAGACTGTGTGATGGCTCACCTCCACAATTAGGAATCCACATATCAAGCGGCGTTGCAAATACACGCCATCCTGCACGCCCATTACCAAACTGATACAGTCCACTATGATTTTTTAAAACAAGATCCATATGGTCAATACGCGTTTTAGGGCTACCGGGCTTAGCAAGATTCTCATTATGCCCCATATCATTACCACTACCAGCAGGCGACTGAGGAATAGGTGTTGTATGTAACGATTTTATTTCGACACTTGTGCTATTAGTTACTTCTTGCACCGTAAATGCCGGATTATGCAAATCAATCGAAAGTTCATATACTCCCTGATTAACCTTTAACGTTGCATTATATGTTAAAGGCGCTGTTGGAATACCACGAGGACCAATACCTACTGGATTAACGGGGCTCGTTGTATATCCACGTGCACCAATAGGCGTTAACATAGAAATATTCGCTGTTACGGAATATGTACCATCGGGTAAGTCGGCTGCGCTATAAAATTTTGGCTCACTACCAGGAAGATACGGGTCAGGTTCATTGTTAGGACATACGTCATCTGGCTTTACACCATAATCATCTTGCCCGTCTCCATCAGATGTGGGATTATCTGATCCATCACCCTCATCTGAACTTGCTCTAACGGCAGTAGAATTTTGCGCTTGCGCTTGTTGATCTTGAGTAGCTGCTGATGAAGCCGCGCTTGAATTTGAAGGCGAATTTACGCTATTTCCATGTTCGTCCTGGTTTTGCACCCCCTGATTTGCAGGGTTGCTTGGCAAGGCTTCACTATAATTTGATGAAGCATTCCCATCAGGTGTTGCGGCGGCAGTACTTGCAGAATCATTTTTAGAAGCAGGTACGGCATTTGCTCCTTGCTGCGCAGCAGGTGCGCTAGGCGTAGATGCCTGCGTGGATGCCTGCGCTGACGTTGAATTTACTGCTTCAGGAGCACTTGTTTTTCCCTGTAATGAATTTGCAGGCCCTTGCGATGAATTCGCAGGTGTTGGCTGCTTATCCTTGTTTGGGGTCTGTGATGTTTCTTGTGTGGTTGTACCCGTTGATGGCGTCGTATCAGCAAATGCAACGTGCGGAGCCATCGAAACACACAATACTACAGCCAGAAAAACATGCAGTAATCGTGTGGTAAATGTTCTCATAACGATAAACCCTTCCTTTCTCGTTTCTTTACGCATTGCTTCAAGGTTCGATCGGCGATTGCGCTACGCATTGATTGTCGTGTTTACTGCGCCCCGCGTGATGCGGGGCGCGTGATGCGGTGTGTTGAGTGCGCACGGGGCATGAAACCTCGACAAACCAACCACTGTCAGCGCAGCATTGTTCGTACTAAAATCCAAGGCTAACGTGCAAATCCCAGTGCTTTTCTCCTCTATATAATGCAAATTTTACGAATTCAACGCAGGCGCTAAACGTGTAAATTTTGGAAAAATCTTTAACATTAGTAATGTCAAACACTATTTCAGAAATACGCTTATCACTCTTGTAGAAAAATGACGACCAATTCGTTGTTTGACGACTTTGAATATGAAGAACTCCATCAGCCGAAACGTCAGAAATATGTATCACGCCAAGCGTATTGTTCACCACTGGAACGCGCAACAATTTTTTACCATCTTCGGTAATAGTAAGCGTTGCGTTATGACGAACAGGAGAAGTGGGCTTGTGTAATGGCGGTTCTCCTGGATTTGTGACATACGCGTTTTTGTGGATAGGCGTGTCCTTCTTGTCGACAAATATATTTGCCGTTACTGTATAAGTACCAGGAGTTGCAATGTGCGCTATATCACCATTTGGCGAGGCGGCAAATGCGCTTGGTACGACGCCTTCAAAGAAACTGGCTCCTTGGGTGGCATGCTGCGCCAGCGTCGGTACGCCGCCTGCGTTCATGCCTGCGGCAAGTGCTGCAACGGCAAGCGCTCCACCTGCGGTTTTTTTGAATAAATCGCGGCGTGTTAGTGAGTTTTCAGTATTCATGAGTATTCCTTTCACTCGTGTAAAGCGATGATTATATTGTTAACCGTCGCTTATAGATAACTTCAACTTACTTTTTATACGAAGAGCGGAAAAAAAGATGTTGCAGCTGCAACATCGGGCGAAAAAAAACTTTAAAAGGGGACTAATTATTCAGAAGGATATTGGCAAAAATTATAAAATGCCTTATCAAAACGCTTAAACTCTGAGTGGAATTTTAGAGGCTGTCGGACGCAAATCCACAAAGTCTACACAACTCCCCTATCGCCGCTGCTGGTGGATGGGCGCAAGCGAGAGTGTGTAGCGCCGCAGGATGGGTGCGAGCAAGCGCGCGAGGCGCCGCCGAATGGATGCGAGCGAGCGTGCGTGCCGCCGCCGAATGGGTGCGGACGAAGTGCTGGAAGAAGCGAGCGAATACGGGCTTAAAGGAGCGGGGCCGATGCAGCGTGCGCACAGAAAAAAGTGAAAGATTACGAGCTTAAGGGATTGAGCTACAACGCGTGCAGGCGCAAACGATGCTGGCGAATAGGTGCTGTCGCCTGTGCTGGCGAATGGGTGCTGGAAAAAGTAAACTGGTGAGGGAGCACAAAAGCGCCCCCTCACCAGCACAGACATTTCTCCACTCACGAAACTAGCAAATGCGCGGCAGCTGTTCCCCAACCAGCATATCAAGAATACGCAAACCGCCAATAGGCGTGCGAATAAGCGCCTTCGGACCTCGGTTGGCAGCCATTTCAGTTACCTCGCCAATGATGGCAGCATCGCGCCCGTAGCAGTTCGCCTTCATGGCAGCAAGCGCGGCGTCGGCCTCGCTAGCAGGCACAATAGCAACCATCTTGCCTTCGTTCGCCACCTGGAAAATGTCGTAGCCCAGCATCTCGCACGCGCCCATAACATTGTCCTTCACAGGCACGGCGTCCTGGTCAACCACCATGTCGGTTTGCGACTGAGCGGCAAATTCGTTCAGCGTTGACGCCAATCCGCCGCGCGTTGGGTCGCGGAAAGCGCGCGTGTGCGGCGCCACAGCCAGCACATCGGCAATAAGATGGTTCAGCGGCGCGGCGTCGCTTTGGATGTCCGTTTGAAACGACAACGACTCGCGGCAGCTCATGATGGTAATGCCGTGGTCGCCCAGCGTTCCGGATAGCAAAATTTTGTCTCCGGGCTGGCAATTCGTTCCGCTAAGGTCGATGCCGTCGGGAATAAATCCCACGCCACTTGTGTTGATGAACACGCCGTCGCCGTGGCCCTTGTTCACCACTTTCGTGTCGCCCGTGACCAGCTGAACACCCGCCTCAGCTGCGGTTTTCGCCATGGTCTCGCAAATGCGCTTCACGTTATCCATCGGGTAGCCCTCTTCAAGCACAAATCCGCACGACAGGTACTTCACGCGCGCGCCACTTGTGGCAACATCGTTGACGGTGCCGCAGATGGCAAGCTTACCGATGTCGCCGCCAGGGAAGAAATGGGGCGATACCACAAACGAGTCGGTAGAAAATGCGAGGCGCTCGTTGCGCTTAGGAGCAGGCAAAACGGCTGCGTCGTCGCCTTTCAGCAAGATTTCGTCGCCGTACGCCTTAAAGAACACTTCGTCGATAATGCGCTTCATCATCGATCCGCCAGAGCCATGCCCCAGCATTACTGCTTCATCCACCAAAAACCTCCTTGCGAAAAAAGAAAGCTGGCTATTATGTACGCCAGCAATGTCAAATGTTACCTTATTTTTGTGTTTGCACAGTTGCACGAACGGTTGCAGCGTTGCCGCTGGTTGTGGCATTACACGAATGTGCTGGTGGCGTGTTTATGCCTTTGCGCCACTCGAATGGGAACGATACATTCCCGCACGTGCGAATAAGGATTGCGGCTTGTGTGGTTTGTGTAATCGACGCGCTCACGCGCATTCGGTCGAACGCGTTCCCGCGTTCAAGCTTCAACCCAACAGGCGCGCGCGTTCCTGCACTCGCCGCCACTGCGCGTTCATGCCTAATCCAACACACACCCGCGTTTACATGCGCTAACGTTCATTCTCCAGCGCACTACGCAAGTGCCGACGTAGACGTAAGCACCAACTTGCCATTTTTCACGCCCTTGGTTCCAAGGATGGTGTTGGCAATGTCTTGAACCGCAAACGACTCGCCGCGCAAAATAATTACCTCAAGGCAGCTGTGCTCGTTCAGATGCACATGCACCGTAGAAATAACATGCCCATAATAATTATGCTGTATGTCGTGGAGTTTTTCTTGCACTTCGCTTGCATGATGATCGTACACGATGGTAAGCGTGCCCATCACCTCGGCGCCTGGCAGCTCGGAGTCTTGCGCAACCAGCGCTTCACGCACTAAATCGCGCACAACTTCACTTCTGTTTTTTGCAAGACCGCGCCGCGCCACCAGCGAATCAAAGCGGGTGAGCAGCGACGCAGGCATAGCAACAGAAAAACGAATGAGGTCGTCTTTCATAAGCGGTTACACCAAATTTGTTACGACACCAGAAGCAGCCTCAGCGTCATCTTCAAGCGCATCACGCGCATCTGCCAGCAAAGCGCGAACTTCGTCAAGCTTCTCCATAGCTTCATGAAGCGTTTTGCCTGTTTTCTCAAAACCGCCATCGGCAGCTAAATGAGCCAGGTTGTGTGTCCAGCGGCGCTCCAACTTTACATGGTCATCGATTTGCTCAACCATCTGGTCGAATTGACCTGTATTAACACCATTTGTACACATAATATCCTCCCTTAACATTTTTCGTCTAATTCGTAATATACCGCAGTTTGCGTTTTTTGGTAGAGAACAGACGCATAAATTTCCATTTATCGCAAAATTGTAACGAATGTATGAGAAATTTTGAAAATGTATTATTGTAGCAAGTTTCTCGTTAAATGTCGTCAAGCAGACTATACGTTATAATGTGTTGGGTGTGTTGGAATGAAAGCGCAGGAAATGCACGTGGCGCGCACAGAAAGGCGCGACATTCATCGCAAAAGGAGCAAGCATGCTTGAAAGCTCGCAATACGCGTGCGCTGAACAGTTCGCCGCCTTTATAGCGGGGAACGCAGCAGCGCGCCTTGTTATTGCCAGCACGCGTCCGTTTGAGGCTTCATCTGCGGAAATGGAAGCATGGACGCGCATCATCGCTGCGTTGCCAGTTGCTGATAACGATTACGCTTTCGTGTCACAGCACCCCAAAAATCAAGATGAAGGCCTTCACGCACGACAACTGGTGAAGGTGGTAGAAGGCATCGATCCGATAGCGATTATATGTTGCGACGAGGCATTTTTTTCGCAGTTGAAAGCGGGATATGCGCAAGCGCCGGCCACAGAAAACCACACCAACCAATTTGCGGAGCTTATACAGGCGATGCCCGAGCTTAGAGTGTTGGCGCCTTCGTTGACGCAGACGCCTAACCCCACGGCGCGCGATGTTCCTGTTTGTAAAATTTATGCCAATGAGCAGGGAGAATACCTGCGTGTGTTCGGGCGTCCGTGCATTGCCTTGCGCAACTTCGGTGCCGCTCTTGCTTCTCAGCACGCAAAGCAGCAGGTGTGGAGCCTTATCAAGCAACTCGAACCGTTGTTTTCGTCAAACGCTTAACGTGCCCCAAACACCAAAGCCCCTGTTCTACATGCAAAAAGAAATACTGTTTTGTACAAAGGCCATCTTGTGCGGGCGGCGTTAGTGTTGTGTGAAAAAAACGTGCATTTCCACAGTTTTTTTTCGTAGTATCGTGCAACAAAAAAGAGCCGCCAGCATATGCCAGCAGCTCTTCTTGAACTTTTTCTACACGCACCAGCGAGATACACCGTACGACATTACGAAACATGCAACGTAATGCCTCGTGCACCGCCCAGCGCCTCGCGCAGCTCCCTGCACGTTCACTAGCGCCCAGCGCCTCGCGCAGCTTCATGCGCTACACGTGATAGATAATCGTCATAATTGCGCACAAGATTGCACCGAACACAAACGTAAATGCAACCATCGGCAATGAGAACTTCAACCAATGCTGATACTTCATATCAAGCATTTGCAGCGTTGCCATAACTAAGCCCGTAGGAGCAATGTAGAGCATCGCGTATTGACCCCATTGATATGCGCAAACAATAATCCAGCGAGGAATGCCAACCGTGTCTGCCAAAGGCGCAAAAATTGGCATCGACAGCACTGCCAAGCCCGAAGACGATGGCACAACGAAGCCCAGCAAGAAGAATACCACCATCAGCATAATGATAAACAGCGGGCCTGACATGCCAGAAACCAAGTTCGACGACCAGAACAGCAAGGTGTCAGAAATCATACCGTGATCAAGAACGTGGTTTACGCCACGAGCCAAGCCGATGATAAGGGCAACAGCTACGAGGCTTGAAGAACCAGCAGAAAACGCGTCTACCAGCTGCTTTTCACTCTTGCCGCCCTTCGAGAAACCTTCAATGCACATAATGATGATAGCGATGGTCAAGAACGACGCAGCCATCTGTGGGAACCACCATTTCAGCTTCATAACGCCGAATACCATCAGCACAAATGCCGCCACGAACAGCACCAAAATGAACTTACGCTTGATGTTGAAAGGCGGAACTTTGTCGGCCGCGCCCATCAGGCCCCACTGAGCGTTGAACTGCTCGCGGTCTTCATAGGTATATGAGAACGAAGGGTCAGCCTTCACTTTTTTGCCGTACCAATACAGGTAGCAAATAATAACGATAGCACCAACGATGCACGACGCCACACGCCATACCAAGCCTTCAGTCCACATAAAGCCGGCTGCGTTCGACGCGATAATCGTCGAGAAGGGGTTTACCGTTGAGAATGTTGTTCCGATTGATCCAGCCATGAAAATTGAACCAACCGTTATGATTGAGTCGTAGCCAAGAGCTATGAAAATTGGTGCCAGAATGGGATAAAACGCTACCGCTTCTTCCTCAAGACCGCACAGCGATCCGCCCAGTACCATGAACAAGCTTACGAAAAGTACCAGCGCAAACTCGCGCCCTTTCGTTTTTTTCGTAAGCGCCACCAAGCCCGATTCAAACGCGCCTGATGCCTCAACTACTCCAATAAGACCACCTAAAACCAAAATAAATACGATAATGTCGATACCTTCAATAGTACCGCTTACCATACTTACAGGAATTTGCTCAACGCCTTGTCCTTTTTGGGGAAGCCCCGAATACGTTCCAGGAATAGAAATTGCTTTGGTAATAGCTCCCTCGGTAAACTTTTCAATTCCAATTTTTACGCCTAGTTTATCGAGAGATTCTTGAGTAGCGGGTAAATCACTTTTTGTTCCATCGGGGGCTTTCACTTGCAGCGTGTGAGTTGTGGTTTGATACTGCAATTTTGCGTACGAACCGGCAGGAATCAGCCAAGTCGCAGCAACGGCAAGAACGGTTACCAAGAAAAGAATGGTAAACGCCGAAGGCACCTTAATGTGATGCTTCTTCTTTTCGTTCGTAGGTTCAACAGGAGATGCAACCTGCGTGGTATCTGTTGTCATCACTCCTCCTTTCGGCAATGAAACATTCATTGCACATGTACCTGTTTTTCTTTCGTGCTCAAACAGCAAGTAGATTCGTAACCTATCGGGCGTATGCGCAGCGCGCGTTGAACGTAGGTCGATATACATCATGCATGTTTATAAACGGTCATAGTATACCCGATAATTTTACTATTCTTACTTGCATTACCATTTTTAAAGCTTTGCGATGTAGGGCATCGCGGTTGGGGGCTCGTTGTAATTCGCCGCGAGAAAAGGAGCTATGCGCTGTATGTGTGAGTGTAAGGAAACGCACATAGTCCTTCTCTCGTCAACGAATAATGCTAAGAGCTTTGCGAAGAACGCGGCAACCACATCGGTCGGCCACACCAGGCGGCTGCACCAATCGGCCACGCGCTTGGCCGCATTATTGCGCCATTACAGCGCAGTAATAACAGTACCTGTTTCTCCGCGTAAGCCCGCAGCAGCATGATCGAGGCTCGTAATAAGAGCCTTGCCCTGTGGATACTCCTTCAAATACGCCAAGCATGCTTCAATCTTCGGCAGCATAGAGCCAGGAGCAAATTGTCCCTGCTTAATGTACTCTTGCGCCTGTTCAATGTTCATGTGGTCGATACTTTCCTGCTGAGGCGTGTTAAAGTTAATGGCCACTTTCTCAACAGCGGTAAGAATAACCAGCATGTCGGCCTTAAACGCAGCAGCTAACTTTGCAGACGAACGGTCTTTGTCGATAACCGCAGGTACGCCTACATAGCTATCGTTCTGCTCGAATACAGGGATGCCGCCGCCACCGGTCGAAATAACAATGTATCCTGCGTCCATCAGGTCTTTTACGGCGTCGAACTCAACGATACGCTGCGGCTCGGGGCTTGCAACTACCTGACGCCAGCCACGACCAGCATCTTCTTTCACGGTAATTCCCGTTGCGGCAGCTTTCGCCTTCGCTTCTTCTTCCGTCATGAACGCACCCACTGGCTTGGTGGGGTTTTTGAACGCCGGGTCATCAGGGTAAACAACCGTTTGCGTAATAAGCGTTACCGTCGAGCGCAAAATGCCGCGGCGCTTCACTTCGCCTAAAATGGCTTGTGAAAGGTGGTATCCAATG
>CAMPNZ010000051.1 GCA_946892075.1 uncultured Coriobacteriales bacterium | reverse complement strand
CTACCTGCGAAAGCGACGGTCCTGAAACAAGCGCCACTTTGATGCGCGTAAGGCCGCCTTCGTCGATATCGTGATACGTTTCAAACACTCTATCAGCCACTAAAGCGCCCAAAATGGAATCGCCCAAAAATTCCAAGCGCTCATAAGAATACTTCACCGCGCGCCCTTCGTTCGCAGAAGGATGCGTAATAGCAGCAAGCAAAATTTCCGGCCGCGCAAAGCGATGCTGCACAATTTCTTCTGCACGCGCTAGTTTTTCTTGCTTCTGGCTGCTATCGATAATGTCGGTTTCATCTGCCATATGATGTGACCCCTATTCAGCACCAATAGAATGACGAATTGACTCTACAAGCTTACCACGTGTTGCACGCGCGCACGTTAAAATGCCGTTGCAAATTGCGCGCTCACGCGACGACCCATGACCAATCATACATACTCCCTCAACGCCAAGCAAGGGCGCGCCGCCGTACGTATCGGGATTAAGACGCGCCTTCATGGCTTTGAACTGGTCTTTAATAAGAAGTGCCGCCAGCTTTGTGGTAATTGACGAAAGGAAGGTTTCGCGCATTTCATCCATCAGAAACGCTGCCGTGCCTTCAAGCGTTTTAAGCGCCACGTTGCCCGTAAAGCCGTCGCATACCACCACGTCAACCTTGCCTGAAAGCAAATCGCGACCCTCGATATTGCCCTGAAAGCCCTCGATGCGCTGTTCCAGCAACGCATGCACATCCTGCGCAAACTGAGAGCCTTTTTCGCGTTCTTCGCCAATATTCAACAGCGCTACACGCGGATGCTCAACGTTTAACGTTGCGCTACAATATGCCATCGCCATGTGGGCAAACTGCTCTAAATAGGCAGCTTTGCAATCGGCGTTTGCGCCAACATCGCACAGCAGCACCGGATTTTTCTTCGTGGGAAGCGTCACGCACAACGCAGGACGCGCAATGCCTTTGATGCGGCCCATATGCATAATGGCCGCCGTCAAGCACGCGCCCGTTGAGCCCGCTGAATACACGCCCGCGGCTTTTCCTTCTTTCACCAGGCGACACGCGCGCACAAGCGATGAATCTTTCTTCTTGCGAACGGCAAGCGCCGGATGCTCCGCCATCGTAATCACTTCAGAGCAACATTCTGCTTGCAGGCGCGTATGGTGCGCGCAGAACGGAACAACCACGTCTTGCGGGCCGCAAACGATAACCGACAGCTGCGCATCGGCATCGAGAGCCTGCGTTATTCCGCGCAGCACAACATCAGGAGCAAAATCGCCGCCCATAGCATCAACTGCGATAACAACGGAATTCTCCATACGTTACTCCCTTACACCTTGAAAACAAAAACCCTCCAGACCAAGCGATCTAGAGGGCACGCAAAGAACTGTACGATATAATTACTCAGTTACAATAACTTCGCGCTTTTTGTAAAATCCACAATTAGAACAAACGCGGTGAGGCAGCTTAACTTCGCCACATTGAGGGCATACCGAACGTGAAGGTGCATCAATGCGATCGTGCACGCTACGGCGGGTATGCGTACGAATACGTCCCATGCGCTGTTTAGGTACTGCCATAATAATCTACTCCTTCATCGAGTTTGCTCTACTCGTTTAATGTAACAATACGCAAAGAGTGATACTAACAAAAAATGCTCGTTGGCGCAAGATAAAATACGCGTGTACGGCAATATTTGTTGAAAACAAGCGATATCTCCACAACTTTGCAGGCGTGGAGCGCTATTCGTCAAGAAGTGAACGCAACTGGGCAAAAGGATGCTGCTCGGCGTTGGTGGCGGCACGCTTTTCAGCACACGAGCACGTTTCCTTATTTAAGTTGCAACCGCACACACTGCACAAACCCTTGCAATCGTCAGAACACACAATAAGATTTGGCAGCTCAAGCACCAGCGCCGCAGAGAGCATCTCAAGAATGTCCAGCTCGTGATTTGCGGGCAGCACAAAAAATTCGTCGTCTTCCAAATCTTTCGCCTGAGCAGCCTCTTCGCTTACAAACACATACTCAGTAAACGACGCATTGCACGTATAGTGCGCATCATCAAGGCAGCGCGCACACGGTGTTGTAACTGAAGCGTGCAAGGTACCTGCAACAACAAAAGCCTCGCCCGTATGCGTAAGCGTAAGCGAATAGGTAAGCGGCTCATTAAAGGTATAGCGCTGCGCTCCACGCACAAGCGCCACTGGATTCAGCGTGCCCGAAAAAGTTTCAAGAGCTGCTGGTTCAAACAGTTCGGCAGGAATTTTTATGAACACACGCGGCTGAGTGAGCCCTTCAAATGCAGACATACTGCACACTATGAACGAGGTGTGTTCGTTTGAGCAGTAGCGTTAAGCCTGTCACGACAACGGCGAACGTTATTCAGCAGCGAATCGAGGCTTTGCTCTACGTGGCCAAACACCTCATCGGCGTAATCTTCTGCACCGGCACGCGTTTGACGCTCAAGTTCGCGCGCATCGCTGAGAATTTGGTCGCTTTGTTGCTGCGCGATGCGAACAATTTCCTGTTCACTCGCAATAGTCATCGCTTGCGAGCGCGCATCTTCAATCATACGCGACGCCTGCGCTTGCGCATCGTCAAGCAGCGCCTGACGTTCGCGAACCAACTGGCGCGCTTGTGAAAATTCTGTTGGGAAGGTATCTTTAATTGAATCAAGAATACTAAACGCAGCTTCAATATCAACCTGTCTCATGCCGCTTTTACCAAAAACGGGTTTTGACTCTTCAAGTAATATAGAAAGCTCCTCAAGAAGCTCTAAAACTCCAGTATCATCCATGATTTTCCTTCCACAGTACGCCGACAAAATGCACGCTGCACACGCATGCGCATGCAATCAGTCCTACATATCTGGACTGTATTTTATCATACAATTACCCAGCATTATACGCTAGGAACGGTATTTTTCTAGAAGCGCTTGTGAAACTGCTGGCGGAACCAGCGTTGAAATGTCGCCATGAAGCGATGCAATCTCGCGCACAATCGACGACGAAAGATACATAAACTGGGGCGGTGACATTATAAAAAGCGTTTCGATGGCATGGGAAAGCTGGTAGTTGAGCGCTGTCATTTGGAATTCATACTCGAAATCGGTAATAGCACGCAAACCTTTGATAACAACGTGCGCGTCAACGTCGCGTGCAAAGTCTACAAGCAGCTTGTCAAAGCCAAGCACACGAACGTTGCCAAGGTGACTGGTTGCTTGTTTGGCCATGTCAATACGCTGTTCGTGCGTGAATAGCGGCTGCTTTTTTGCCGAACGCGCAACGGCAACAATCACTTCATCCATAATTTGTGCAGCGCGCGTGATAACGTCAAGATGCCCATTGGTAATGGGGTCAAACGTGCCGGGTGTGAGTGCTCGTTTCACAAACGCTCCTTTCGTACATGGCGGCTGTGCAAACCCAATACACAGCAGCGCACGTCAGTTTCGTTCTGCATGCGTATCACAATCTGCATGCGTATCACATTCTGCATGCGTATCATAAACTAAAAATGCGCACCGCGTAGCGCCAAAGGCCTTATACGCATCCAAACGAAGCGGCGTGTTTTCCAGCAAAGCGCACAAATCTTTTTCAGAAACGGTGCTGAACTCGTACACCGCTAAGGCATCGGGTTTCAAAATTCCTTTGCTGAACAGCACGTGTATAAGGTTCACCACGACGCGCGCGTCAAGGCGATACGGCGGATCGAAATACGCAATATCAAAGCTGCTGGTGCTTAAACGCGCGCAATCACGCAGCACATCAAGGCGAAGAACCGATGCTGAGCGCGCATCGTATCCAAGGCGTGTCGCATTTCGTTTTATGCAGCTAAGCGCCTCGCGCGAGATATCGCACAAGGTAGCACGCGCGGCACCGCGAGAAAGCGACTCGAAAGCAAGCGCTCCCGAGCCAGCAAATGCATCAAGAACACACAGCGCTTCAAAGCTGCCTTTGCGGCTGATGATGCTGCTCATCAGCGACTCGCGAACGCGATCGGTGGTAGGGCGCGTGTTCATGCCTGCAGGCGCATCAATCACCTGCCCTCGTTTACTACCTGCGATAATGCGCATAGTTTCCCCTTTGTGTTCCGTATGACTTCCCTAACGTAAGGCAGCGTGGCGGCGTGTTTCCGCACCCACGTTCCCAAGCAGCAAATGTGTATCACGGATGCAGTTTGCGCACTTCACGCGCAAGCAAAGCATGCTCGGGCAGTTGCAAAAAAGCATCGCGCGCAATAAGATCTTGCGCGTCCGAATACGCTTCTTGAATAATGGCACTATCTCGAATAATGTTCACCAGCGACAAATGCGAAGCGCCGTGTTGTCGATTGCCCAAAATGTCTCCCTCGCGACGCAGCGCCAAATCGAACAGCGCAAGTTTGAAACCGTCATCGCAATGCGTCATCGCAGAAAGCCTGTTCAGCGCCACTGGCGATTGCGACGACGACACCAAGTACACGTCGGAATCTTTGCTGGAGCGCCCCACGCGCCCACGCAGCTGATGCAGCTGTGACAAGCCAAAACGGTCGGCGTCTTCGATAATCATAATCGTTGCATTGGCAACATCGATGCCAACTTCAATCACGGTCGTTGACACAAGCACCTGTATTTCCCCGCGCGAAAAGGCGTTCATAACGGCAGCTTTTTCGTCAGCGGGCAAGGAGCCATACAACAAACCAACCTTTTCACCAGGGAAAACCTGCGTTTGCAAAAACTGAGCCTCGCTTTGAGCGCTGGCAACCGACTGCGCTGCACTCGATGAATAATCAGCTTCATCCTCAATGCAGATAGCGGCGTATTCGTAGCTTTCTTGGGCGGTATCAGCAAAGCGAGATGCGCCTCGCACCGAACGCTCCCCCGCCTTCGCAGAGCCGCCTGCACGCTTTTTACCAGCCGTTTCGCTTGTAGCGCTGCCTGCAGAACGCCCGCTTTCGCCGGCAGACATCGCCCCGTCGCTTTGCTTGGAACCAACAAGCGGACACACGATATACACTTGCTCGCCGCGCGCAAGTGCCGCTCGCGCAGCATCATAAGCGGTATACATAAGCGACTTTGCAACCACATGCGTTGTACGCGTACCGCGCGTATTTACGGGCGGATGCTTGATGTAGGAAAACGTGCACGCGCCATACAGCGCCATTGCTAAGGTACGCGGAATAGGCGTGGCGCTCAGGTACAGCGTATCCACATTGTTTCCTTTTTGCAAAAGAGCGGCGCGCTGCGAAACGCCGAAACGCTGCTGCTCATCGATAACACACAGGCTAAGCTGGCGAAACACAACATCATCTTCAAGCAAAGCGTGCGTGCCAATAAGCACATCAAGCCCGCCGTTAGCAAGCTGCTCAAGGATGCACGCTCGCTCAGCGCCGGGCGTCGATCCGCACAAAAGCGCCCAACGAATATGAGCGGCATCGAAAAATGCTCCCAGTGTTTTTGCATGTTGACGTGCAAGAATTTCCGTTGGAGCAAGCAAAGCTGCCTGCGTATGCGAATCGGCAACACACGCAAGCGCACTTCCCGCAACCACGGTTTTTCCGCAGCCAACATCGCCCAAAAGCATGTGATTAAGCGCAGTTGGAAGCGCCATTTTTTCCCAAATATCGCGGCAGGCTGCCTGCTGTTCGCTTGAAAGCGTAAAGGGAATGGCGCGCAAGTACGCCTGAACGTGTGTGCCGTTCACAACATGCATGCACGCAGGGCTTACGATGCTTCGTTGCGCGTGGCGTGACATCAGCGAAACCTGCAGCGTGAACACTTCTTCATACACTAAACGCCTGCGCGCGCAGGCCAGCTCGTCCATCGAAAGCGGCGCGTGAATGGCGCTCAGCGCATGCGTACGGCTCATAAGATTGCGACGAAGCCGCACGTCAAGCGGCAAAAAATCGTACATTCCGCGCGTTTTTGCCAGCGCAGCTTGCACAAAGCGCGTCATCCAGGCATTCGTGATGCCCTCCGTGAGCGGATACAGTGAAACGATAAGCCCACAATGAGAAGGCGCATCAATCAGCTCGATAAAAGGGTTTGTCATGCGCTTATAGCCATACGAGAACTCAAGCTTGCCTGACACACCAACGGCGTCGCCCACATGAAACTTGTTCATAAGCCACGGCTGACGAAACATGGTAACCATCAAGATACCGCTGTCATCAAGAACGGAAATTTCTACCAAACTAAGGCGTGGACGTGGTGTTTTAAGCGTAATGGCGTGAATGGTGCCGAAGATGCTGCACGAGGAACCAATGCTTGCCTGCGCTACTTTTTTTACGGCAGACATATCGATGTAGCGGCGCGGAAAATGCTCAAGCAGCTGACCGACGGTTTCAAGATGAAGGCGCTGGAGCTTAAGGGCGCGCTTGTCACTGAGCTGCGGAAGCGTGGTTGCGGCCTCGCATAACGCTAACTGCGAGGCGCTTCGCAAAGAATTTGTAACACAATCAGCCATGCGCGCGGTGCTTAAGAACTATTCAAGCGAAAACACAACAGGATAAAGCGGCTGGTCACCGCGGTGCGACTCAATTTCAAGCTCGTCGTAGCGCTCTTCGATAGCAGCTTCAAGTGACGAAAGTGCTTCATCAGTAAAATCGGCGCCAGCAAGAAGCGTTAAGCTGTCGAAGCTGTCTGCCTGCATCGTTTCAAGCATGCTCAAGCACACGGCAGTAATGTCGGTTCCCACAGCTTCGATGTCCCCGTTTACAATACCGATTATATCGCCTGCTGAAAGAGGGTTTCCGTGCGCATCGCGCGAATCTTTTATAGCGGTTGTAATTTCGCCTGTTGATACCTGATCAAGCACTTCGGTCATCGCGTGCACGTTGTCTTCAAGTGTCGCAGCTTCGTCAAACGCAAACAGCGCACTAAACGCTTGCGGAACAGAAGTGGTCGGAACCAGCGCACAGGGAATTTCTGCCATATCGCATGCCGCTTGAGCGGCAAGAATGATGTTTGAGTTGTTCGGAAGCACAATCACGTTGTTAGCGTTCACGCGTGCAATGGCGTCAAGCAGCTCTTTGGTCGATGGGTTCATGGTTTGACCACCTGAAACAACCACGTTCACGCCCAAGCTTTTCAAGATATTCGCATTGCCTGCACCGCTTGCAACAGCCACAAAACCAAAGGGCGAAGCAGGCTCATTGTGCGTTTCTTCGCTTAATTCTTCATTGCGCTTGGCGCTTTGGCGATCCATATTGTGCACATGCACTTCTGAAATTTGTGCATCGTGATCAAGATACCACGCAAGCACTTTATCGGGACGATTCGTATGAACGTGCACCTTAAAGTTGGGGTGCGCGCCCACCATCAAATCGCAATCGCCCATGGTGGGCAAAAACTCACGTGCCGCTTCCACATCAACGGTATCGCTGTGCACTAAAAACTCGGTGCAATACCGAAATTCCGAGCCTTCCCAATCTTCAATGTGCTCGATTTCCACTTTTGGCTCGGTATTTTGCGCGAAAAGCACTTCGTCTTGATGCGTTGCACCGCGCCCAAGCAGCGCCGACACAAACGCATCGATGAACAGCGCAAGGCCGTATCCACCTGCGTCAACAACGTTGTTTTCTTTCAACACGCTTAACAGTTCAGGCGTGCGATGAACGCTTGCAAACGCTTCGTTCACGATGAACTCAAGCGCGTCATTGGTGGACAGCTTCTTTTTATGAGCAGTGCGAGCAGCGCTTGCAACATCACGAATAACCGTAAGAATGGTGCCCTCAACTGGCTTGCGCACCGCTTGAAACGCAATTTCCTGCGAACGCGCGAACGAAACGCTTAGGCCTTCTGTGTTGAAATGTTCAGCGTGAAGAGCGCCTTCACACAAGCCGCGCAAAATTTGTGAGGTGATAACACCCGAATTGCCGCGCGCACCCATAAGAGCGCCCTGCACCACTGCTTTTGCAAACTCTTCGCGTGTTGCTGTATCGGAAAGCTCGGAGACACTGCGCACAACCGACTCGATAGTTAGCGACATATTCGTTCCTGTATCGCCATCTGGAACAGGGAAAACATTCAACTTGTTGATGGTATCTTTCTGAGAGCTCAGCGTCTGGCTTGCTTGTGCAAGCGCGCGCTTCACATCGTTGAGCGTAAATGTTTCACTCATAAGTAATGGATCTCCTTGCCACAATGAGACAAACTGCCTCGCTAATGCTTGCGTACTTTGACGCCTTCCACATGAACTTCAACGCCTGCAAGAGGCACTTGTGCATATTGAGTAAGCGCGAAACTTACCTGGTCAACTAAATTTTGAGACACGGTATTGATGTTGGTGCCATATTCAATGATGACATACAAATCGACATGAATGCCCTCGTCGCGCGTTTCAACAACGATACCCTTGCGAACACGAGAAAGCGGAAGCAACTTAGAAAGCCCGCTTTGTTGCGATGAAGACGACATAGCTACCACGCCGTAGCAATCGGCTGCAGCGTATGCTACTAAATCAACGAGCACATCATTAGCTACGTGTAATTCTCCCGAAATGGAAGTACTCATAACACATCCTTTCCCGATGGTGCGCGACATACAGGTACTGCTCGGTACTGCTGCACAGCTCGGTACTGCTGCAAACTATGTCCTGTACATAGTGCTTATACGAAGTATACAAGAGGACACAATGAACAGTAACGAATGCAAAATGGCGAATGTGCAGCAATACATGCAGGGTGACAAATTCGCAATAACGATTATAGTATAAACGAAACGAATGCATAAACCAAAGAAGCTCTAAAATTTTGATGAGCTTCAATAAAAAAATTATTGCATTACGCTACCATGCATGATAAAATGCACAGGTTGTTTGTAAATTTACAAGGTTTATTTCTTGCAGAGCGCGAAAGCATGGAGTTGATTACGATGTCAAAAATTTGTGAAGTTTGCGGTAAACACCCAGTTGCTGGACGTAATGTTAGCCACTCACATCGTGTTACTGGCCGTACTTTTCGTCCGAATATCCAGCAAGTAACTATTAAAGATGCACAGGGTGACGTGCGCAAAGCTAATATTTGCACAAGCTGCATGAAAGCAGGAAAGGTTGTGCGCGCGTAAGCACACAGTTTTTGCTTGTCACAACAGCGTAACGCATAAAACACGAGGCTTTGGCTTCGTGTTTTTTTGTGTGCTTGGGAACGCGTGGCGTGGCGCGCTCTTCAGCGCGC
>CAMPNZ010000050.1 GCA_946892075.1 uncultured Coriobacteriales bacterium | reverse complement strand
GTGTCGCACGGAAAGAGCACTTTAAGGAATGGGGGGGGGGGTCGGTAACCGCAACTCTTTGACTCCTGCGTCGCTTACGCTGCGAGCAGCTTCTTCAGCTGTTCAGAAAAAGGATGCCCATACGCCAGAAGATGTGCCATTCGGCATTCAGCCAGGCGATGAAAAAATCTACGTTGCCGAGAACAATCCCGTATTAAAGAAGCTTATTTATTGTAGTGCTCAATGGCTTAAACTTCCCTCGGGTTTTGATGAGTCTAACATCAGCGTTCCTGGTGATTGGAAATTCAGTGTTAAAGACGCAAAGAACGTAGAACGTCTTGTAGTGCCGCAAAAAATAGTACCGTATGATCCACGCTATGGTTATGGCGTGCCGCTTGGTGATACATCCGATTTAAAGTATTTTACGCATCTAAAATCGGTTGATTTTAGCAGATATAAAATTGATAAACCTGATGAGTTCATGAAAAATTTACCCGATTCGCTTGAAGAACTTTCGCTTGCTCCCGAGCAAGATAAGGACTCACATATCGGTTCAACGCTTATGAGTAACGTCGCGCATTTAAAAAACCTCAAGAAGCTGAAGTTAGTATCTATGAGTCTTACGAATCTTGATGGTATTCAATCGCTTACGAATCTTGAAGATCTTGACTTAAGCAAAAACAAGCTTACCGATATATCGCTACTTGCAAAGCTTACTCATTTGAAAACGCTGAATTTGGATGAAAATAAGATTACAGATATTTCAGCGTTAGCAAAGCTTACTTCATTGTCTGATTTAGATTTGAGCTCCAATAAGGTGAGCAGTGTAGATGCGCTCAAAGACCTTTCTGCATTGAAAAGGCTTATTCTAGACGATAATCACATAACAGATGTGTCGTGTTTGGCACCTTTCTGCAAGCCTGATGGACTTATTACGATATCTGCTTCTGGTAACAGCATTGCCGATGTGTCTGCTATTTCACGTGCTGTTACTGCTAATTTTACCGATGAGAATCCTGAATATCACTACTCTTTTAACTCTCAGAAACTTGATTTTGATATTGATCCTGCTAAGTCTGAACTTTCAGCATGGGGAATTAAAGCAGCTGAGCATACGATACAATATTCTCTTGGCGATACACATCCAACGAGAGTTGATGCTAATCCTTATATGGGTGAAGAAAATATTACATTTAAAGCGCTTAATCTTCCGTCGGGAGAATTTAAGCCTTCTTGGTGGCACCTGCTGGGGATTAGGCCACATACGTGGAGTTTTTCTTTCGATGGCACGTTAAAGTTGTATCGCTACCGACCATATCTTAATACAGAAGATCCACTTATACTTAAATATGGAAGCGATTATCCTGGCGATGATGCTTTTGTTAACAGAGTATCTATTAAAGATGCAGACAAGTTCCCAAAAGACGGACGTATTTATAAGCACGTTGGTTTGTACGACTATGCGATTAATACTTTTATTCCTGGGCTTACTGAGAAATGGGTTCATATTAGTTATCAGCGCAAAGACCCGAACAGTAATGAATTTAAAAATGCACAAAGCGATATATCCCTTCAGGTGCCAGTATATGTAAAAACGATGGCGGAAACGTGGAATCCTAGCATTGCGCCGCTTACGCTTAAAGCGGGTGAGAGGTTGACACTCGACGCGCTGAAAAAAGCAATTACTGATAACTGTCCTTATAAGCATAATCTACCTGCAAATCCGGATAGCTATGATACTCAACCCTTGGGAGGAAGTGATTCAAAAGTCTATGATATTACACCCGAAGGTGCTACAGAGCAAAAAATTGTTTGCGCGCCGCCTGAGTTTGATTGGGGTAGCTTCAAGGACCGTGAAGTGTCTACAAGTGAGGCAGGCACAACTATTTCTGTGCCGTTTACGATGACTTTTGCTGATCAGTCGACGTATAGCGGTAAGGTTGAAGTGAAGGTTGAAGCTAATTCATCGGGTTCTGAAACAGGTACGGGAACAGGAACAGGAACAGGTACGGGAACAGGAACAGACACCGGTACTGGTACGGGCACTGGAACAGGTACGGGAACAGGTGGCGACGGAACTGGAACGGGTACTGGTACGGGAACTGGCGGCGACACGGGGTCTGGTACTGGAACTGGTGGTGACACTGGCTCCGGAACAGGCACTGGTAGCGATACCAGCGGTAACGATCATGCAGCATCAGAAAACGGTACCACGTCTGATACAAGCAACAGCTCTTCGCCCGACAACGCAGGCGATAACGGCGGCAATACTCCAGGTGGCACCAATAACGGCAACAATGATGGCACCAATAACGGCACCAATACTCCAGGCGACAACAATGATGGCACCGATAACGAAGGCTCCAATGCTGGCTCCAACGAAGGCGATACCGCTTCCAACGAAGGCGATGCCGCTTCCAACGAAACGTCATCATCAGCACAAACCTCGGGTGCAGCCTTGGTACATGCTCCTGCTCATCGCTTTGCTCGTTACGCTCATGGCGCGGGCAGTGCAGGTGCACGTGGTGCGTCCGCACAAATATCTGGTGGCACGTCTGCTGGCGTACCTGGTGGCACGTCTGGCAGCTTGGATAATTCCGCGCCCGACGCCAACGCCGCTAATGGCACGCAAGACGCCGCAGCCGCTCAAAACGCCGCAAACGCCTTGAGCGGTGCATCATCTGCACACGGCGCCAGCACCAACGCCAACAAAGCAGACGCTTCAAAGGACGCGCAAGCTTCACACAAGAACGGTGCAGAGAGCGCACTTCAAGCGCTTTCCCACGGATGGCCTTACATTGTTGTGGTTGTGGCTGCAGCGATAGTGCTTGTTGGCAGGCGGCGTTCAAAGCTTCTTCGCGATAAACAGCGCTCAAGCAAGAAATAAGCGCCGCGTTTTCGTTCATCGCCGCGCATAAAAGAGTACAATAGACAGTAATTTTAGCAAACTATCAGTATGCATATCTTGCATAGTGGTAGTTTGTTTGCTAATCTAACTAGGTTTTGAGGCTTGAAAAAACACACAGATAGAACCACAGAGAGTTAAGGCGTCACAACTTATGGATATTCGATTTACGCGCCGAACAGCAGTTCTTATTTTTTGGGATATTGCGTCTACGTTTGCGGCGTATTATTTTGCGTCAGTATTAACGGGTTTGGTATTCGAGCTGTTTGATACGCACGAGATTTATTTTCTTATTGGAACAGCGGTCGTTATCAACTTGCTGCTGTTTTTAGGGTTTAGCTTGTACAACAGCCTATGGGAGTACGCGTCAATCGATGACGCTTTGCGCATTACCGTTGCGTGTTGCTTGGGCACCTTGGTAACGGCAGTGTTTTTATGGCTGGTAGGGCACTGGCTTCCTATTCGCGTGTATTTTGTGTCGCTGTTCATTATGATTTTTCTGTCGGGCGGCGCGCGTGTACTGTTTCGCATTGTGCGAAGCAAGCGTCGCGAGTTTGAGCTTGTGTCGCATGCGGAAAATCGTCCGCGCACGCTTGTCGTTGGAGCAGGCGAAACGGGTTCACTTGCCATTCAGCGCATGGTTTCAAAAGATCCTTTAATGCCTGGTAACCCCCTTATTGCGGTGGACGATAATCCCGATAAGCAAACGCTGCGCATTCACGGCGTGCGCGTTGTGGGGACCAGCGATGATATTCCCGAGCTCTGCGAGCGCTACGGCATTGAGCAAATTGTTGTTGCGATTCCGTCTGCCTCGCTTGACCAGCGCAAACGCATTTACGAGCTGTGCACGCAAACCAACTGCAAGCTGCGCACACTTCCTAATGTTCGCGAGCTTAATGTTGACGAAATTGAGGATGTGCGCCTGCGAGAAGTAGATGTTGCCGACTTGCTTGGGCGCGAGGAAATTGTGCTGAATACGCAGCTGGTGTGTGGGTATATCTCGGGAAAAACCGTACTTGTGACGGGTGGTGGCGGCTCAATTGGCTCGGAGCTGTGCCGCCAGATGTGTCATGTTGTGCCTGAGCGCATTGTTATTTTCGACATGTACGAAAACGATGCCTACCTGCTGAAAAAGGAGCTGCTGAGCAATTTTAGCGATACGGAAATTGATATTGAAATTGGCAATATCTGCAATGAAGCGCGTTTGCGTGAAGTGTTCGAAAAGTATCATCCGTCGGCGGTGTTTCACGCTGCGGCGCATAAACATGTTCCCTTGATGGAAATTTGCCCGCGCGAAGCAATTTTGAATAATGTGTTTGGAACACTGAATACGGTGAAACTCTCTGATGAATTTGGCGTTAGCAGGTTTATATTTATCTCGACCGATAAGGCGGTAAACCCCAGCTCAGTTATGGGTGCCACCAAGCGCATGGGCGAGATGATCATCCAACACTTTGCACAAAGCTCGCAAACGGTGTTCGCGGCAGTGCGTTTTGGCAACGTGCTTGGCAGCAACGGAAGTGTTATTCCCATTTTCAAGAAACAAATTGCTGATGGTGGACCTGTTACCGTTACCGATCCCAATATCGAGCGCTTCTTTATGACTATCTCTGAAGCGGCGCGTTTGGTTATTCAAGCAGGTGGTATGGCGCATGGCGGCGAGATTTTCATTCTCGATATGGGCGAGCCTGTGAAAATTCTCGATTTGGCGAAAAGCCTTATTACGCTTTCGGGATATAAGGTTGGACAGGACATACGTATTGAATTTAGCGGTTTGCGCCCCGGTGAAAAAATGTACGAAGAGCTGCTTATGAACGAAGAGAATACGCTGCCGACGAAGCTAAAAGGTATCATGATTTCAACCGGCAAAGATGTTGGTTATGAAGAAGTGGAACACAAGCTTGAGCAGCTGCGTCACGTGTTGACGCAAAGCGATAAGCAGGCACTTCGCGTGTTGCAGGCGGCTGTTCCCACGTACACGTACACGGCGAACAGCCACCAGTAGGCGTTGTGCGGTTTAAGTTGTTTCACGTATGAAAGGAAGTTTATGACACGCTACGATTATCTTATTGTTGGAGCTGGATTAAGCGGTGCCGTGTTTGCGCATGAAGCGCAGGCAGCAGGGAAGAAATGCCTGGTCATTGACAAGCGCGCACATATTGCGGGAAATATCTACACGCAAGAGATTGAAGGCGTGAACGTGCATCGCTATGGCGCGCATATTTTTCATACGTCGCTTAAAAACGTGTGGGATTACGTGCAAAAATTTGCTGAGTTCAATAATTATATCAACAGCCCGATAGCGTATTACAAAGGCGAAATATACAACATGCCGTTCAACATGAACACCTTTGCAAAGATGTGGGGCGTCGTAACGCCTGCTGAAGCTCAGGCGAAGATTGCAGAGCAAATTCAGCGCGAGGGCATCACCGAGCCCAAGAATTTGGAAGAACAGGCATTATCGCTTGTAGGGCGTGACATTTTTGAGAAGCTCGTAAAAGGGTATACCGAAAAGCAGTGGGGGCGCTCGTGCAGCGAACTGCCGGCGTCTATCATCAAGCGCTTGCCGTGCCGCTTTACGTACGACAACAATTACTTTAACGATCCGTATCAGGGAATTCCTAAAGGCGGCTATACTGCATTTGTACGTGCGATGCTTAAAGACGTTCCCGTGCGTTTGAATGTGAGTTACGAAGCGTTGATGCGCGAGACAAGCGATGAGTTTGCGCGGGTAATTTATTGCGGACCGATTGATGAGTTTTACCACTATGATATGGGGCAACTTGAATATCGTTCGCTTCGTTTTGAGGATGAAATTCTTGACGAGCGCAACCATCAAGGCGTTGCGGTTGTGAATTACACCGAACGCGATGTGCCGTATACGCGCATTATCGAGCACAAGCATTTTGAGTTTGGCACGCAAGAGAAAACGGTTATTACGCGCGAGTATCCAGCGAACTGGAAGCCTGGTGATGAGCCGTATTATCCGATTAACGATGAACGTAACACCGCGCTGTATAAGCGCTACGAACAGCGTGCAGCGCAAGAAGGTTCAGTTGTGTTTGCAGGGCGCTTGGGTGCGTATAAGTATTACGATATGGACAAAGCTATTGCTGCTACATTTGAGCTTGTTAAACGCGAGTTGGGTGTTGTGCTGTAAATAGGCGCATGTTGTGTGCAGCCCGTTTTGGGTTGAATTGTGAGCGCACAGCCTGCTGTGCGCTTTTTCTATCTTACTTTACATTTTTTCAGGCGCACTGACGCCCATCAGCGACAAGGTAAGTGCAAGCACAATGCGCACAGAATCGCATAGTGCCAAACGTGCCGTGCGCGTGGGCTCGGGGGCGTCAATAATGCGACATTCTGTATAAAATTGGTGGAAGAGTGCCGCTAAATCTTGCGCATAGTGAGTAAGCTTAAACGGTGCTCTATCGCGTGCAATAATGCTGATTAGCTCGGGGAAATCGGCCATTTTGCGCATGAGTGCAAGTTCGCTTTCACACGTAAGTGAGCTTAAATCGCATGCATCATCAATGAGGTTTGCAGCAAGGTTTTGTGCGCTTGCATGCTCCAAGGCGGTCTGTGTTGTTTGCGTTGTTTGTGGCTGCGCATCCGCACCGTCTGCGCCCGCAGCGGCGCTGCGTTCCCGTGAAATAAATGCATCATGACCAGCTGCTTTGCGCAAAACAGCGCAAATGCGCGCATGGGCATATTGCACGTAGTACACCGGGTTGCTTGCGTCTTGCTTTTTCACAACTTCAATATCGAAGTCAATGGGCTGATCGCTTGAGCGCGAAAGCATGGTATAGCGCGTTGCGTCAACGCCCACTTCATCAATCAGTTCCTGGAACGTAATCATCTCGCCGGTGCGCTTCGACATACGCACCGTTTCGCCGTCACGAAACAGATTAACCAGCTGGCCAAGTACCACTTCAAGCGCACCTGGACAACCCCACGCCGCAAGCATTGCCTCGCAGCGTTTTATGTACCCGTGATGATCGGCGCCCCATAAGTCAATAAGGTGGCCAAATCCGCGTTCCAATTTGTTGTGATGATACGCCATATCGCTCATGAAGTAGGTATATTCGCCGTTTTCCTTTATAAGAACACGATCTTTCGTGTCGTCGAATGCGGTTGAGCGAAACCACGTAGCGCCGTCTTTTTCGTAGATGTAGCCTTTGCTGCGCATGGCTTCAAGCGCGTAATCGATTGAGTTTTTGCCCTGCTCGTCGGCAGTATACAAACTGCGCTCGCTAAACCAACAGTCGAAATTCGTGTGGAAGTTCTTAAGCGTTTCTTTGTTTGCAGCAAGCATTTCGCGGTACGCACGCTCACGAAATGCAACCAAGCGCTTTTGCGCGTCGGCGTGAAGCCACGTGTCACCATCGCTGGCAAGAATACCTTTTGCGATGTCGATGACATACGCGCCACCATAAAACGCTTCGGGAATTTCGATTGCTTCACCAAGCAGTTCCAGATAGCGCAGCACAACCGAGTTGCCGAACACGTCCATTTGAACGCCCTGGTCGTTAATGTAGAATTCGCGATACACCTGGTATCCGTCGTGCGTCATTACGCGCGCGATGGCATCGCCCAGCACCGCCCAGCGACCATGGCCCACGTGAAGCGGCCCTGTGGGGTTTGCAGATACAAATTCCAGGTTGATACGAGGCTCTGACGTGCGGATAGCGTGCTTTCCGTAAGAAAATTGCTGCGTGCGCACTGTTCGTATTACGTCGTGCAAGCATGAAGGCGAAAGTTTGATGTTGATAAAGCCAGGTCCTGCAATGCACGTGCTTTCGATTGCGGAATTTTCTGGCAGATGATCAAGAATAATCTGCGCTACGTCGCGTGGATTTTTGCGTGCTTCTTTGCTGCAACGCAGGGCAACCGTCGATGCCCAGTCGCCGTTTGATTCGTCGCGCGGACGCTCAAGCGCGCAGGGCGGTATGGTTGAAAGCTGCAACGATCCATCTTGGCATGCGGCATCAAGTGCCTTTGTGAACAGGGCTTCCAGGTTTTCACGAATTGACATGCGTACTAACTCCTTTGATGTAGCGCAAGCTTCTGCACCGATTTGCTTGCGTAGCTTGTGCATCCCTTAGCTTGTGCACGGGTTTGGTTGTGCACTGCTTCGGTGACGAGTAAAAGTATATCAGCTGTACGCGTATAAGCGCAGGCAGCTATCGAAAAACGCGTCTATTCCATAATTTGAAGAAGATTTCAGTTCCTTGCCTGTGATGAACAGATGTTTACGCTATAATAAAGCCGCTTTGCAGTGTGCGTAGTGTGCGCACGCAAGAGATGTTTTGCGCGCCCATGGCTCAACGGATAGAGCAACAGACTTCTAATCTGTCGGTTGTAGGTTCGATTCCTACTGGGCGCGCCATGTTTCCCGTGATGGTTTGCGCAGGTAAGAGAGGCCTTATGATTTTTGAGCATCATATTCTTTATTTCAAGCCGAATTGTCCTTACTGCGAGCGCGTTCTTGAATTTTGTCGCCGCAACCGTGTGTCGCTTGTTATGAAAAACATTACAGCCGATAGCAGTGCTGCCGACGAGTTAGTGCAGGTAGGCGGCAAGTCTCAGGTTCCGTGTTTGGTGCATGGCGGCAAAGCTTTGTATGAATCGCAAGATATTATCGAATATTTTGTAGACAAAATCGAAAAAGAAAGTTAACATACCAAAGTGCGTTTTTAAACCTTGTTGTTGAACTTTACGAACGTTTTGCAAGGAAGTTTTGTATGAACGCAAGCGTCGGGATGTGGCGCAGTTTGGTAGCGCGCCTGCTTTGGGAGCAGGATGTCGCAGGTTCGAATCCTGTCATCCCGACCACTTTGCGGGTGTAGTTCAATGGTAGAACTCCAGCCTTCCAAGCTGATAACGCGGGTTCGATTCCCGTCACCCGCTCCATTTCTGTAAGCTCCTCACACGTAGTTTCCTTCAGATGAAATTCAGAAACCCCTTCTTTGCAAGGGGTTTTGTTGTATTGAGATCCACGCGCTTTGAAGCTTCCTCTAAATGTGCCCTCTAGAAAGCGCCCTCAAGCAGCCCTCAAAAAGCGGCTTTCGCGATACCTTTTCAGGAGTGCTGCAGCCAGGCTTGATGGTGCTCCTTGGTGCCGCTGCAACCAGGAAACCGCCGCTGCAACCAGGAAACAGCCGCCGCTGCAACCAGGAAACCGCCGCTGCTCCGTGTCGTTTCACTTCTTTTCCCTTCAGCTTATTTTAGATATTGGTTAATTTCAGATATTGTGCGCATTGTTGTGCGTGCGGCGTGC